>JALYOK010000561.1 GCA_030856925.1 Pseudomonadota bacterium | reverse complement strand
GAAAATAGGCCTCGAACGTTCGCTGAAATTTAATTGAGCCAGAAGCCGCATGGATACTGGCTCCCAGTACAGGGTATCCGAAGAGGCGCACCAGTATTGCCTCTCCTGGCATGCTATATTCAAGCTTAGAAGGGTATTCCCATCACCGCGCAACGACGCAAAGGGTCGCCACGGTAGTTTTTTAAGAAACCTCTAATACACGGCGCGCCCGCCGGATATATCGAACACGCCGCCGGTCGTAAACGAGCAATCTCCCGACGCTAACCACGCCGCCATCGCGGCGATTTCCTTGACTTCGACGAAGCGGCCCATCGGAATTTTCGACAACATGAAGTCGATATGTTGCTGGGAGATCTGCTTGAAAATGTCGGTCTTCGCCGCCGCGGGTGTGATGCAGTTGACTATGATGCCGTGGTTCGCCAGTTCCTTGCCCAGGGATTTGGTCAGCCCGATCACGCCGGCCTTTGCCGCGCTGTAAGCTGACGCGTTGGCGTTGCCCTCTTTACCGGCGATCGAAGCGATATTGACGATGCGGCCGTAACCGCGCTTCATCATCCCCGGAACGATGGCATGGCAGCACAGAAACGGCCCTACCAGATCGATATCGACAACCTTGCGAAAATCCGCCGGCGTGTATTCCCAAAGCTTCACAGTCGGCCCGGCGATACCCGCGTTGTTGACCAGAATATCGACGCCGCCTAGCGATTTTTCCGTCGCCGCCAGCGCCGCGGCGATTTCAACTTCGTTCGCCACATCGACCTTTTGGGCGATGACTGTGCCCGATTCGCTCAATTCCTTCACCGCCTTATCCATGGCGTCGCTATCCATGTCCCACAGCGCCACCTTGGCGCCGGACTGGATAAAGCGTTCGGATATGGCGTAACCGATGCCGCGTGCCCCGCCCGTCACCACAGCAATTTTTCCGTCGAGATCAATTTTGTTCATGATGTGCCTTTTCAAGTGTTAAAGAGTCGTGCTGGAATCATATCCAAGTGGACTAACGTTTCCGTCCCGCCCTTGTCACCCCTTCGACATTGCGTATGCTTTGCAATACCAACTGCAACTTTGCAAGGTCAGGAATCTCCACCGTGAAGAACATCGTCGCATGAGCGCCGCGAGTGAGGGTATTTGCAGCGGTGACATTAGTCCGCTCGCGCGCTACGGCGTCGGAGATATCGCGCAACAGTCCGGGGCGATCCACCGCTTCCACAGCGATGTCGACGGCGTATGGCCCGCTCACATCGCTCCCCCAATCTGCCGCCATCATGCGTTCGCGCCGCTCGCCTTCGAGGTTGACAACGTTGCTGCAATCGGCGCGGTGCACCACCACGCCGCGCGTTTTAGTGACGAAGCCGACGATAGTCTCCGGTGGCGCCGGTTTGCAACACTTTGCGATCACGGTTGCGATGTTGTTGATCCCGAGCACCAATATCCCCCCGGAGGTAGTCAACGCTTTCGCGCTGCGGGTGAGGCCACCCTCCTCCACCTCGGCTACAGGCGCCGCGTCGGCGAGTATCGCATGCTGTATTTGGCGGCTGGTCAATTCGCCGTGGCCGATGGCGGCGAGCATTTCATCCACGCCTTTGAATTCCAGCGCGCCGGCGATTTGTTCCAGCGCAATGCCGGTGCGCCCTGCGCGCTGCATCTCTTTTTCAAGCAACGCACGGCCGGAGGCGAGCACCAGCGACAATTCCTGATGGTTGAACCATTGCCGCACTTTGGCTAAGCCGCGTTGGCTGGCGAGGTAGCCCAGATTCGCGTTTAGCCAATCGCGGCTCGGGCCGCCCTGCTTGGCCGCGACGATTTCCACCTGCTGCGCGTTTTTTAAAATGTAATTGAGCGGCGCCATGACGCCATCGACCTTGGCGCCGCGGCAGCGATGGCCAAGATCCGTGTGAACATGGTAGGCGAAATCCACCGGCGTCGCGCCGCGCGGCAGATCGATCACTTGGCCTTGGGGGGTCAAAACATATACGCTGTCCTGGAATATCTCGCTGCCTTGCTTGACGCTCAATTCATCGCGCCAATCCAGGACCTGTCGCAGCCAGGCGATTTTAGCATCGTACTTGGGATCGCCGCGGCCACCTTCCTTATAACGCCAGTGGGACGCGATGCCGAATTCCGATTCGCGATGCATGTCGTGGGTGCGAATCTGTATTTCGAGCACACGGCCCTCGGGCCCAATCACGGCCGTGTGCAAGGAACGATAGTTGTTACCCTTGGGCTGGGCGATGTAATCGTCGAACTCGCCCGGGATCGCTTGCCAAAGGTTATGCACTACGCTGAGAGCCGCGTAGCAATTCTTCGCACTGTCGGTGAGCACGCGCACGGCGCGCAAATCGTAAATCTCGTCAAAGGCGAGTTGCTTTCGCTGCATTTTTCGGTAAATGCTGTAGATGTGCTTGGGACGGCCCTGCACGGTCGCAGGTAGATGTTCCGTGCGCAACGCCTGTTTCAACGTGGCCGCAACGTGCTCGATATAGCCGGCGCGATCGTCGCGGCGCTCGTCCAGTAGTCGCTCGATGTCCTGATAAGTCTGCGGTTCGAGAAAACGGAACGCGAGGTCTTCCAGCTCCCATTTAAGTTGCCAGACGCCCAGCCGATTGGCGAGCGGCGTATACAGATTCAGCGTGTGGCGGGCCGTCTGGCGCTGCAATTGAGGCGAAGCTTCAGCAAGACCACGCATCACGCCGACTTGCTGGGCAAGCTTGATCAACACCACGCGCATATCCTGCGCCATGGCGAGCAACATCTTGCGCAGGCCCTCCAACTGCTGTGCGCCCACGAATGCCGAAGCTGTGCTCAAAGATTCAATTGCGCGAATCCGTTTCAAGCCATCGACCAAGTTTGCCACGTTCGCTCCGAACTCGGCCGTGATGCGCTGAGCATTCCAACCCGGCAAGGCACTCAACATCACCGCGCTCACACTGTCGATATCGGCGTCGATCTCCGCCAGCACTTGCAACGTATCAGCGACGATAACGAGCTTGCTTGTCTGCTTTAGGCTATCGTCCTCTATGAGCGCGGCGTGGAATCCCTGCGCGAGGGGGACGAAGCCAGGCGCCGCTTCCGCTCCGCTGTAGCGAGTGAGCCAAGGGGGCAATGGCGCCGCGATAATTGGAGCGGTGGTGTTCACTAAAAAGCGCTCAAGGTCTAGTTAGCCAGTATAACGGCCCTTATTGCCCATACCAATATCGTCGCGCGATTTCCCGATACGCCTCGGCGCGAACACCCTGTCCATCAAATCGGAAGGTCACGGCGCCATCGCGATCGCTGCGGTAAAGCGCGACACCGGCTGCTTCGTAGCGTTGCAAGATTTCTTCTTTGGGATGACCGAAACGATTGCGATAGCCGGCGGATACGACGACGAACTTCGGTTGAACGGCGGCGAGGAAGTCAGCGCTCGAGGAGGTCTTGCTGCCGTGATGGGGGGAAATCATCACCGTCGAGGTCAAGTTCGCGGTGTGGCGTTGAACAATTTCTTGTTCGCTCGTCGCTTCGATGTCGGCCGGCAACAACATGCTGCCGAAACGCGAACTGATTTTCAGCACGCAACCGCGATCGTTGTCGCGAGTCGCCGCTACATTGATGAAGGGCCCCGGGTGGAGCACTTCGAATCCCACCCCATCCCATTGCCAACTTTGCCCGCCGCTGCAGGGGATAAATTTTCTCGCGGCCTGCTCGAGCGGATGGTCTTTCGGCAAGCTCGCCATGATCCAATCAATCGGCACGGCGCGCAGCACCGACAACGCTCCGCCGCTGTGATCGGCATCGTCATGGCTTACGATCATGCCGTCCAAATGTTGCACGCCCGTTGCGCGCAGGTAAGGCACGACCACGCGATTGCCGCTGTCCGTTTCGCTGGTGAAGCGCGGTCCCGTGTCGTATAGCAACGTGTGATGAGCCGTTTGCACCACCATTGCCAGTCCTTGGCCCACGTCCAAGGTGGTCACCCAGAACGCATCGTTGTTCGGCCTGGGCGCAGTGACCACGAATAATGGCAGCAGCCCCACCCAGCCCAACCAGCGTGCTGGAAAACCCCGCGGCAGCAGCAGCCACAACACACCGGCGATGCCCGTCGCCATTGCCCAACCAGTGGGGGCGGCGCTGGACCATTGCCCAAAAGGCACATCCCGTGCGGCTTCCAGGCCATGCATGCCTACAGCCAAGGCTTGGTGCGCCAGTTGGAGCATCTGTTCTAGGCCGGGCGCCGTGCCGATCAGCGTCAGCGGCACAACCACCAGGCTGATAAGCGGGATCGCGATCGCGTTCGCCAGCGGCGAGATCAGCGATACTTGTTGGAACAGTCCCAACAGTAACGGCACAAGGCCGATCGTGATCGCCCATTGCATGCGGGTAGCATTGATCAAACGCATCGATAGTTTTGCGACGATGCCGTTACCGATGATCCGACTTCGGCCAACCATAACATAGAAAATCAATCCAACGGCGGCGAACGACAGCCAGAAACCCGCCGAATTCACCGCCCAGGGATCGTACAGCAGCACCAGCAATAATGCGGTACACAGCACTTGAGTCGGGCTGGTTAAACGATCGCGCCAAAGCGCGACGGCAAACACCGCGACCATCATCAGCGTGCGCTGGGTAGGAATGGATAGGCCCGCCAGCACTGCGTAGCCCAATGCCGCCGCCACCCCGGCGACGGAAGCGGCTTTGTGGGCCGGCCAGCCTAAAGTCAAGCGCGGCGAGCGCCGCCAAAGGAAATAGGCCACGGCAAACATCAAACCCGAAATCATGGTCACATGCAACCCGGAAATGCTGATGAGGTGGCCGATGCCCGTCTGCCAAAACAAATCCCAGTCGGCCGGAGCGATGGCGCTTTGATCGCCGATCGCCAACGCGACTAGCACCGCGCCGTAGCGTTGCTGCTGCAGCACGCTTTGCATGTGGGCGCGAATCGATTCGCGCGCGCGCTCGATGAGATAGCCCGGCGCGATAACCGTTTGCGTCAGGCGCTTAGCTAACGAACTCTCCCGCACGTAACCCGTGGCGCGCACGTTTTGCTCCAGCAGCCACGCCTCGTAGTCGAAGCCGTGGGGATTGGCGCTACCGTGGGGGCGCTTGAGGCGCACGGTCCATTGCCAGCGTTCGCCGGCGTGGACGGGAGAGGTCCGCGCTAGCTCGTCCCTATTGCGCAAATACCAGTTCAGGAGGATGTGGCGCGGCGCCTCCGCGCCGTTGCTCAGCACCTGTTCGACATCGAAACGAAACCGCACGCCGTGTTCGCCGATCGTCGGCATGCTCGCGACCACGCCGATGACCTCGACGTCGCGACCTTCCCATTGCGTCGGCAAGGCATCGCTGAGCCTCCAGTGGGCGAACAGCGCAGCCCACGCAAAACCTGTAAATCCCATGAATGTCAGAACCAGTACCCGCCGCCAAGAAACACTATTTAGTTTTTGGATCGCCGCAACCAGCGGCAGGAGAACGAGTAACCACGCCAGTCCCGGCAAGGCGGGCAGACACTGCAACAGCCAGACGCCAAGGGCGAAGGCGAGAATGGCGAGCCGCACGGCAACGTTCCGATCGTATCAATTGCCGGTCAAACGGCCATCGACCAGATGTAAAGTACGCTCGGTCTTGGCGGCAAGATCGGGATCGTGGGTGACGATGATGAGGCTGGTCTGGTACCTGCGGTTAAGCGACAACATTAGGTCAATCACGCCCTGCGCCGTGTGACGGTCGAGATTGCCGGTCGGCTCGTCAGCCAATAGGCAGGCGGGTTGCGTGACCAATGCCCGGGCAACAGCCGTCCGCTGGCGCTCTCCGCCCGACAGCTCCGCAGGCGTGTGCGTCAGCCTATGCTGCAACCCGACGTCTGTCAAAATCTGCGCCGCCTTCGCATAGGCTTGGCTTCTATTTTGACGCCGGATCAATAAAGGCATGGCGACGTTTTCCAGCGCGCTGAATTCCGGTAACAGATGATGAAACTGGTAAACAAATCCGAGCGCGGTATTGCGCAAAACGCCGAGCTTCAGTTGCGACATCGTGCCGATGTCCTGCCTCAATATGGTCACCGTCCCCTGCGTCGAATCGTCCAGCCCGCCGAGCAAATGTAATAACGTGCTTTTGCCGGAACCGGATGCGCCGACAATGGCCAGGGTCTCCCCGGCTTTGACCTCAAGGTTGATGCCGAACAACACCGGCACTTCGACTTTGCCCTGCAGGTAGGTTTTGTAAAGGTCGCGGCAAGCGAGAACGGAGGCGCCGTTATTCATAACGCAAGGCGTCGGCCGGCTTGATGCGCGAGGCGCTCCAACTCGGATAAAGAGTCGCAAGTAAGGTCAAGATAAACGACACCAGCGCAATCACGCCGACATCGCGCCACAGCAGTTCCGACGGTAGCTCGCTGATGTAGTAAACGCTCTTGTCCAGGAACGCAATACCGAATGCATGCTCGATGGCGGGCACCACGACATCGATGTTGGTCGCCAGCAGGGCGCCGCCGACCACGCCGATCAAGGTCCCGAACACGCCGATCAACGAGCCTTGCACCATAAAAATTTGCATGATACTTTTTGGCGCCGCGCCTAGAGTGCGAAGAATGGCGATGTCCGATTGCTTGTCGGTGACAACCATTACCAAGGTGGAAACGATGTTGAACGCCGCCACCGCGACGATCAGCAAGAGGATCACAAACATGACGTTCTTTTCGATCTGCACCGCGCGGAAGAAATTCGCGTGGGAGCGCGTCCAGTCGGAAATATAGGCGTCGGCGGAGATCATGGTTGTGAGCTCGCGCGCCACTCTAGGGGCTTCGAATAGATCATCGAGTTTGAGTCGCACCCCAGAGACGTTTTCGTTCATGCGATAGAGCTTTTGCGCGTCGGCAAGATGAATAAGCGCGAGGCCATTGTCATACTCGAACATGCCGACTTCGAATATTCCGGTAACCATGAATTGTTTGAGGCGCGGCACTATACCCGCCGGGGTCACCTGGCCCTGAGGTGAAATCAACACCACTTTGTCGCCCGGAAAAGCGCCGAGCGCGCGAGCCAATTCCGCGCCCAACACGATGCCGAATTGTCCCGGCTTGAGATCCGCCAGTTTGCCGTCTTTCATGTGGGCGCCGATGTCTGCCACTTGATCTTCCAACTTGGGCTCGATGCCGCGGATGATCGCGCCCTGAACATTGCTATCAAACGACAGCATCGCTTGCGCCATCACATAAGGCGCGGCAGCCACAACGTTTTTTTGTTGCTTGGCGTCGGCGGCGATCTTGGTCCAGTTGCTGAGGGCGTTATCCACGCCGCTGATCTGAACGTGAGAAGCGACGCCAAGAATGCGCGCACGCAGTTCTTTCTGGAAGCCATTCATTACCGACAACACGGTAATCAGCGCCGCCACACCTAAGGCGATGCCGAGCATAGAAATCAACGAGATGAACGAGATAAAATGGTTGCGCCGTTTTGCGCGGGTATAGCGCAGGCCGACAAAAAGTTCGTAAGGAAGCAAGGAATTATTTCTTGTTGAAAGACGTAATTTTGCCACAACCAAGTCCGATAGTGGTCTCTGGCGATGTTAAACTTCGCGCTTGATGCAATGCGATTTCCTCCTTTCCGGATTACTCGGCGCTCCAAGTTCAATCGCGATAAAAGACATCGCCCCCGCTTTGGCGAAGCTTCTGGCGCGCGGTTCGTCTTCCATGGAAAACCTCGAGACGAGCGAGGCTTGGATCGCGCAGCACTTTGAGCTGCCATCGATCGAGGGAAGCCATTCTTTCGCCGCCTTCGCGTTGCTCGGGGAAAAAGATGCTGATCCGGGCCGCAGCCATTGGTTGCGCGCGGACCCGGTTCATCTTTCCGTAAATCGGGATCGAGTAGTATTGCTAGATGGCAGCCAACTCGAAATCGCGCCGACGGAAGCTGACGCATTGTGCCGATCACTGCAGGCGCACTTTGCCGGTGACGAATTTGTATTTCGTGTGGCCCATCCTGAGCGCTGGTACATTCAGAGCGGCCA
>JALYOK010000408.1 GCA_030856925.1 Pseudomonadota bacterium | reverse complement strand
AAGGCAGCCATGGCAAGCGTTAGGGCGCTATACATCGGGTGGCGGATTAAGCGATAGGGGCCGCTCGTGATAAGCCGCCCGGACGCCTTCGGTTCCGGGCGAATGTTGAAATTTCCGAGACGATTGTAAAGCAGGGTGTAAATGCCAAGCGCGATGCTCGCAACAACAGCAATCCAGAAAATCGTCCTGAAACGTTGGGCGCCAAAAGGCCAGAGGATCAAGCCGATCAATATGAACTGCAGACTAACCAGCAACGCGGAACGCGGACTTAACCCCATTCCACTAGCGCGGCGCCCCAAGTTAGCCCACCGCCGAACGCCGCCATCAAGACCAGGTCGCCCGGCTTGATCTTGCCCGATCGGACGGCTTGATCGAGCGCGATGGGAATGGACGCGGATGCGGTATTGCCAACTGCGCCGACGTTAATCATTACTTTCCCAATCGGAATATGCAGCCGCTGACCTACGGCTTCGATGATGCGCAGATTAGCCTGGTGAGGGACGAACACATCTACGTCGTCGACCGTGTAGCCGTTTTTTTTAAGAATATTGACCGAAGATTCCGTCATGCGTTCCACGGCAAGCCGGAACAAAGCGGGCCCGTTCATCTGAACGCTGGTCTGGCCGTTCGCGATGAGCTCGTCGCTAGGCGGCTCACGCGATCCGCCGGCAGGAATGTACAGCAATTCGGCGGCTGCGCCGTCCGAGGCAACTTCGACGTCGATGAGTCTCGGCCCGTGCGGCACGTTACTGAACACCGCAGCGGCAGCGCCGTCTCCAAATAGCACAGCCGTTTTGACGTTTGAATGGGTGACAATGCGGGTGACGAAATCCACGCTCGCCACGAGAATATTCTGCGGCTTATCGCTTGCAGCCAATAGCCCGCGCGCCACCCACGCGCCATAAAGAAAACCGGAGCACGCGGCAACGAGATCGAAGGCGGCGGCGTTTGTGGCGCCGAGATGAGCTTGAATCTGGCACGCGGTGGAAGGCAACAACATTTCCGGGGTGACCGTGGTGCAGATAATGGCGTTGAGATCCTCCGCGCCGATCTTTGCTTGGGACATTGCCTCGCGCGCCGCTTGGGTGCTGAGGAGGGACGCATGATCGTTCGCTCCGGCTTGGCGGCGCTCGGCAATGCCTGTACGGGCCATGATCCAATCATGGGATACGTCGCCAGAGGCCGTGAATACATCGTTGGATAAGATCTTTGCCGGCAGCACATGCGCAGTGCCGAGGATAGCGACATTTTGTCTGACTCGATTAGTTGATCTTGGTATGTGGCCAGGCAACGTATCGATATCTTCTCCGGGGCGTACCAGTGTTTCAAATTCCATGCAGAGCCCGTCTTGTTTCTAGGTATGATGCTGATTTTGCGCGCCGGAACGGCAAAAGTAAAGGCGCCGGAACCGGCGGTTCACCAATAATTCTCGACTGAGATTTGGCCCGGTTCTTTACGTTTGTTGAGTTTCAATCCACGGCCTTCGAGGATGGCGCGAGTGTCGCGCACCATATCGGGATTACCGCAAAGCATAACTTGAGATTTTCCAACCGTAATCGTGGCGCCGGCGCGGATTTCCAGCCGGCCGTCGACAATGGCGTGAGGGACTCGCCCGTGGATGGCGAAATCCGTGTCCTCGCGGCTGACGAAGGGGACATAACAAAACTGTTCGCCGTGAACCGTGAAGGAGTCGATGGTGTCCCGGTAGCTTAGTTCTTTTGCCTGGCGCACGGCGTGAACCAATACGATTTTCGTGAAGCGTTGCCAAGCATCATCGGTTTTGAGTATCGATAGGAACGGGCCCAGAGCGGTGCCGGTCGAGAGCAGCCACAAATCTTCACCGGCAGGGACGTCAGCGAGGGTTAAAAATCCAGCGCCCTTTGGCGCGAGGAACACCTGATCGCCGGAATTGAGCGCCTGTAATCGCGACGATAATGGGCCTTCCGGCACGATGATGGAATAAAACTCATACGGTCGCTCAAAGGGGGCGTTGACGAAGGAATAGGAGCGAGCCACGGTGTGGCCATCGATCTCTAAGGCGAGGCGGCCGAATTGACCGGCACGAAACGGTTCCAATTCCGCGTCTATGCGCAGCGAATAGAGCTGGTCGGTCCACATTTTCTTCTCAACCACTTTGCCGGGGACCCATTTTCCTGTCAATTGCTTCACCTTTGCTGGGGCACACAAACCGCAAAATGATAAACTATTCCCATTCCACGAGGGGAAAATACATGTCTATGTTAAAGAAGCTCGACTACGCCGACGCCTCCGCCGAAGCGCGGGCGGTAATGGACGAC
>JALYOK010000388.1 GCA_030856925.1 Pseudomonadota bacterium | reverse complement strand
GCCTTGCTCAGCTTCGACGGGTGTCCGGGTCAACGGCGCGTCGACGAATGTAACGCCGACTTTTTTTAGATCGGCGTAAATCTTTGCGGTGGAGGGTGGTTCACTGGTGGAGCAATCAATGACCGTGAGGCCCTTGCGTGCCGAGGCGCGAATGCCGTCGGCGCGGTAGATCATCTCTTCCACCTGCGGCGTTCCGGTGACACAGAGAATGACGACATCGGAGGCGTCGACCAAGGCTTTGACGGTCTTTGCTTCCTTCGCGCCGCGTTTTTTTAAGTCTTCCACTGGCCTACGATTCTTGTGTCCCAGCACGGTCAACGGGAAACTTTTCTCGACCAGATTTTTTGCCATGCCGTGGCCCATCAGTCCGACGCCGATAAAACCGATCCTTTGCTTCATAGTTACCCCTCCCAACGATAAGATTTTATATTATGCCTCAAGAGCCAATAGGGATGCGGCTCACAGCCAGGGAGTTGCCAGGAGCCAATGGCCCGAGGTGGCCCTAGGCCAGCCCCCCACCCCGTATCCCCGGGGCTCCTGGCGCGATGCCTTTTTTCTACCAGGTATAGCGTACGGTGTAGCGAACGATGCCTTCCGCGCCTTTCGCCAGTTTTATCGGGAAATGTATCGTGTCGGCGTCTTGTTTTTCGTAGGCCATGCTATGTTTCAGAACGCGCCAATTGGTCCAGCGATAAAGTCTGTCCTTCGCGATCACCGTGATGGGCTCGTCCTTTTGGTTGCGAATCTTGATTTCGATATCTTCTTCCATCCACTTCCCGTTGGTATCCACGCGGAAGTCCACTTGCCGGCGTTCGCCTACGACATCAAAAGCGCTGCCGAGTTTCAGCAACACCTTTTCGTTTTTCGGCGTGTGGTCGATACGATCTTCACCGATAAATTCCATGCTGTTGTCCGCTACATCGAGTTTGCTGACGCGAATGCGTCCGGCCGGCAAAGGCATGCCCATCTTATTTTCTTTGGTGTTCTTGAACGAGATGAATACGTCCACCTTCTTATTGGACTCTACGCCAAAGTTGCGGTCGACCATGGGGCTGCCGTAGTTATAGAACGGGGCCGATTGCCCGGCATATAACAAGGTTTTTTCGCAGGGTACGCCGCGGGCAACGGGGAAGAGTTCGATCTGCTTGGTCGAATTGTCCGGCAGCGTGGTGGGGAATCCGAGGGTGTAGAGATGATACTCGAAGAACGCTTTCTCCTCGAATGCCGGCGCATCGGCGGCGATCGCCATTTCTGGGCGCCCCTTCATCATCGCGCGCAGTGCCGGCGGGGGCAGCGCACGTTGGACGTCACCGGCGATCAGTTTGAGTTTGGCGTCCTGATAACTGCCACCCGATTGATTGAGTATGCTCACCCAGGCGCCGGCATCGAGCTTGCAGGAATTCGCATCTTTGCCTTCAAAATAAGTGAAGTTGTAATCGGCCCACCAGGTGATGCCCGTAGTTTGGTAGGCGACGCGAGTTCGATGCGGGCCGGGTTTGTTAGTGGCGATATCCCACACCAAAGTCGGCTTGGTGATCAACCCGCCTGGCAGCTTCGGCAGCCTGATGCCGGCGTACCCGTTCACGATGCGCACACTGCCGTCGTCTTTGCGCAGGATCAAGTTCCCGGCGGTGCTGGTGAGAACACCGTCTATGGTCTCGGTCTTGTCGCCGCGTTGTTGTTCGACGCTGATTTCTTTGTCAATATACTTCTGTAACACCTTCTCCGTACTGACCAAATCGAATTGATAGTTTTGCTCGATTACGCGCGTGCCCTCGGGGTCCGTAAGCGAAATAAACGACACCGTGGTCGGATCGATCAGGGCCGCCACGTCGGTGAAGCGAATGACACTGCGACCCTTATCCAAATTCACGTTACGTTCTTGGCGGATCAGCGCGTAGCCGGGAACGCTTTGTCCCGCTACGCCATCCCGGTACATTTCCGGTGCGATGGCGCCGGCTTGAGCCGTGCTATAGATGGTCAGCGCGGCGCCGCCGTTGCCGTCGGAGAACACACGAGTTGTTGCCGGCAGGAGGGCGCCGGCGCAGAGGGCAGCGAGGAATTTTTTTTTCATCGTAATGTTTCCTTGGGACGTGATTTAGTTAGGGATAAGCGTGTTAACGCTTGCCGGCATTAGTAGGGTTGGCCGCATGATAATAAATCCCATCACGATTGAGAAAGCAACCATTGCGCCCTCTGACGATTCGGTCGGATAATACGAGTTTACGCGATTTGTGATTCACTCCCCCTGGCGAACTCGGTTGAAGGAGAAGGCGGATACGATGGAGCAGATTACGATATTTTTACAACGGCGAGGCTTGCCATGATGAACCGACGCAGGTTACTTGGGTTTGGCGCCGGCCTGACAGGCGCAGTCGTAACCGCGCCGATTTCGCGCTTCGGCCGCGCCGCAGACCGGTTGTTGACACCGGGTCAAGCGCGTGGTCCTTTCTACCCACGACAGTTTCCGATCGACAAGGACTTTGACTTGACCACCGTGGCCGGCAGCAGCGGCGTTGCGTTCGGGCAAATCCTGACCGTATCCGGGCAAGTGACCGATTTAGCCGGCGCCGCGCAGCCGGGCGTATTGATCGAAATCTGGCAGGTCAACGGCTATGGCCGATATCACCACGAAGATGACCCATCGGATAAACCTATCGATCCAAACTTTCAGGGTTACGGCATGGTGTTGTCGGACGGCGAGGGCCGCTACAGTTTTCGCACGGTCAAGCCCATCGCTTATCCGGGGCGGGCGCCCCACGTTCATTTCGCCCTGACGCCGAAAATGGGACGCTCGTTGGTCACGCAAATGTACGTGGCCGGCGCTCCTGAGAACGAGCGGGATTTCCTGCTCAGCGGCATCCGAGACAAGGATCGACGCAACAGCTTGATGGCGCCATTGGAGCCGGTCCGTGGCGGCGGTGAGCTACAGGGGCGGTTCGATATCGTTCTCCCTAAAGTGAGCTAGCCGCTACCACCTCGCCTGTTAAAATGCGCTTAAAAGCGCAAGGTTGACCGTACTTAAAAACTATGTCCGAAAGTACAGATCCCCTAAAAATCTTACTATAAGGAGTGCTGGTCAACGACTTGCTCGACATGCTGCAATCTAAGGTAATCACGCCGGCGACCATCAATCGGCTGAAGGAAAAAACGCGCCGAGCCAAGTGCTGGCCGAATGTATGCTTGACGCCGACGTGGTGTCGCGCTCACCTACCAGCACATGCCGCCGGCGCCGAAGATGCGTTTGTTGCAGATTCCAGGCGCCGGCATCGACCAAATCAAATTTGACGAAGTGCCGCGTCGGGCCACCGTGTGTAATGCCTATGGGCAGGATATGACAAATAGAAAACGGCTCGCCGCGCCGTCAGGCCGGAGTCGCGGAACTTCAGGTTGTGCGTGGTCTGAAACAAAACGTAAAACGCGACCAGATCAACAGGATCCACGCGCCGGCGATGCCGAGCACTTTATTACTAACGAAACCCAGCCACCTGCAGACGAAAATGAGGAGTAAAACTAGGATAGACGTCGAAGCCCCCATGTAGAATCGGCGCACTCGAACCGCTTGTTAGAATCGAGCGGATATAACTTTAAGGACTTAATCACGGACACACCCCAGCGCCTTTACAATTTGAGTCGCTCTCCCTGGTGGGGCAAGCCAGCAAGTTAAGACTTTTGCCCATTGTTGGCATCGTTCTACAGCGGGGATGAAAGGACTTATCAAAACAAACTGGACCGGATGAACAGGCTATCTTATTCAGCTTTACGCCAAAAAATTTCGAAGCAACCGGCTGCTCGTGTTTTGATAGAATGACGGGGACCGATCCGCGCAAAACGAGTGACCGCGCTGTGTTGGCCTGCAGTTTCCAGTTATGCGTGGGCCTGAGACCGTAAGCCCGGGTGGTGAAATTGGTAGACACAACGGACTTAAAATCCGTCGAACCCTCATCGGTTCGTACCGGTTCGATTCCGGTTCCGGGCACCAATAATTCAATGACTTATGAAATGTTCGAAATCCTTTAGTTGCATTGGTGTCCCGCTTCCGGTTTTGTGTATGTAAGCACCCATGTAAGCATATAAAACCCACGCCGCCGCCGGCGAGTCCCGATCGAATCAAAGGCGCCAATGGGCGTCGCCGGGAAAGCGAAATGATGGCAACGATATTGAAACTAAGGGGCACTCCCGCCGAAGCACTCGCGGCCGCGATACTCGGAGATCACTTCCCCAATGGTCAGCTTTGTTCGGTCATCGACATCGTTGTGGGCGATCCGCCGGAACTGCTGGACGATAGCGATGTGTTTCAGGA
>JALYOK010000558.1 GCA_030856925.1 Pseudomonadota bacterium | reverse complement strand
GACAACAGCACATCGCCGACGAACAAATGGCCCTTATAAATAGTTCGCTTATTCTCCGGAAATGCGGGACACGCGACGCTAAATTGACCGATGCCGTCCAGCAAGGCATCGGCGACGGGGCCGATATTGCCTCGATCGGTGGAATCGAAGGTCGAACAATACTTAAAAAAAAGCTGTTTCGCGCCACGGCTTTGCAGCCAACGGCACGCGGCGAGGGATTCGGCTACGGCATCTTTCACCGGCGCGGTGCGGGACTTCAAGGCAATGACGATAGCATCGGCGTCTGGCACATTCACGCCGTCCTTTGGTACGCCAAGCAGTTGCACGGTTCGCATGCCGTTTCGCACCAACGTGTTGGCGAGGTCCGTGGAACCGGTGAAATCATCGCCGACACAGCCGAGCAGGAGTTTAGTAGTCATGAAATATAACGCGCATAGGTCAGCTTCTACGATCCACTGCGTACGAATTGCTCTTGAAATTTAAACGTCGTGGACTCCCCCAATCTTGCTGCTTATTATTTTCTCTCACTGGCGAGGGTTCTTTTCCCAGAAAAAAGCCTCTACAGGGGCGATTAGCGACGATTGTTTACCCTGAACAATATTGCGTTATTTTAACTCAGGACAGACGATGGGGATTTTTTCTCGGAGCGTGATTTCGTGCGGCGAAATTACTGCACGATAGGCAAACACCTCGACTCCGCTCGCAAGCGCGTGGCGCAAGGTTTTTCCATAGACCGGATCGATGGCATCAGCCGGACGAACTTCATGAACGTCGCTGCGCTGCACGCAAAATATCAACACCGCGCGAAATCCCGCTGCCGCCATTGCCATCAGTTCACGTAGATGTTTGCTTCCTCTCTCGCTCACGGCGTCGGGAAACACGGCGACGCCCTTTTTGACGGCGGCGGTGACGTTCTTCACTTCCACATAGCATGGAGGTTTTTTTCGGTGACCATCAAGCAAGATATCGATGCGGCTATTCTCGTTGCCGTAGCGAACCTCGGTCTTGATCTCGCGGTAGCCCGATAATTCCAGGATCACATTGGCTTTGATCGCTTCTATCACGAGCCGATTCGGATAACCCGTGTTGATGCCGACAATTACGTCGGGATGGGCTTCGACCAACTCCCAGGTGTGCCGATACTTTCGCGTGGCGCGTTCAGAAGCGCTTAGCCAGACGCGGCTCCCCGGCAGGTTGCAGCCGAGCAGCGAACCGGTGTTGGGGCAGGCGGCGGTAATAATCGCGCCGCTGTCAAGTTCGACGTCGGCGAGAAATCGTTTGTAGCGCGTGAGTAACCGGCCGGATTCAAGTGCTTGAGGAAACTTCATTAAACGCTAGGTGCGGCGGCTTTCTGTTCGGCGATTTCCTTATGGACTTGCGCCATGTCGAGTTCGCGCGCTTTGAAGATGAGTTCTTCGAACTGCTTGCCCGGCAATGCGCCCGGCTGGCTAAAAACGATGACCTTTTCGCGAAAGATCATCAAAGTCGGGATGGAACGGATGTTGAACGTCGCGCCCAACGCTTGTTCCTCGTCGGTGTTGAGCTTGGCGAATACGATGTCGGTATGATTTTCCGATGCCGCTTCGAATACCGGCGCAAAACCTCGGCAGGGTCCGCACCAAGGCGCCCAGAAATCAATGATGACGAATTTATTGTCGGTCACGAGTTGCTCAAAATTGTCATTGGTCAACGTAACGGTCGCCATCATTTTCCTTTCTTATCGCGAATGACTATCAGCTCTTATAATGTCGGCATGTTATCACACTGTCCTAGTCAAAATTGAAGTTGTGCGGCAGGCATTTGCCCGATAGGATGCGAGCATTCCGAAAGAAACTCTTTGGCAAATTTTCTGATCGAGATCGCGCGAAAAATATACGGCGTTTACGCCTTGCTGGTGTTTGGTGCGCTATCGATTATTGCTCTCATATGCGTGGCGGTATTGCCCTGGCAGCGCTACGCTTATAGCACGGCGCAGTTTCTTGCTAGATTGATTTTTGTGTTTTGGGGCATGCAACCGAGCGTGCGGGGACTGGAGCATTTACGGCGCGACGACGCTTATGTCCTCGCCGCCAATCACGCCAGTTATATCGACGGCGTGCTGCTGTTTGCTTACCTGCCGCAACCCCACAGCTTCGCCATCAAGATCGAAATCGCCACCTTCGCGCCGCTGCGGTTTTTTTTGACGCGAATCGGCATGCGATTCGTCGATCGCTTCGATGCCCACAAAAATGTCGCTCAAACCCGCCGGCTCATTGAACTTCTGCACAGAGGTGCTCGTTTAGTTTTTTTCCCCGAGGGGACGTTCCGGCGCGAGTCGGATTTACTGCCGTTTCGACTCGGGGCATTTCGCCTGGCGAGCATTGCTCTGGTGCCGGTGATTCCGTTGGTGATACGCGGAAGCCGCCAGGTGCTAGCGGCGGAATCGTGGCTACCAAGGCCCGGCAAGCTCGAGATCGTCGCCATGGCCGGCCTTCTTCCTTCGGGTAGCAATGGGGAAGCAGCCGATAAGTTAAAGAAAGCCGTGCGTCTTGCGATGTTGAAGGAACTTGGCGAGCCGGATATCGAAACCCCGGTTACTTGACGAGCCCCTTACCCCATCCGCCGGCGAAAAACTGCTCGCCGGGCGGACGCCTCGAACGCGGCGCGAGTTCGCGATCCTTTAGGCTGTCGTCGAGGATATGGGCGCCCGCCGGATAACCGATCGCAATCATCGCCATGCAGGTGTAGTCCTCGGGAATCCCGAATTGCGCGCGTATCTTGACTCCGTCAAAGCCGCCCATTTGATGAGCCATGAGGCCAAGCGCGACGGCTTGCAGCACCATTGCCATACTGGCCATGCCAGTATCGTGTTGTGCAAAACGATTGAGACTGCCGTCATGCCGTAGCTTGTTGCCTGCAAGCGAGAGCAAGAGCAGCGGCGCGCGTTTTACCCACACTTGATTCGATTCTGACAGGCAAGAAAACGCTCGCTGCCACGCCATCGGATCCGCAAGCTTGTCCCACACCAAATAACGCCATGGCTCGTCTCCATAGCTCGACGGCGCCCAACGCGCCGCTTCGCACAGGGAAATAATCGCTTGCGGCGTCACCGGTTTGGAGGCGTCGAAGGCGCGGCCGCTCCAGCGGTGCGCGATGATGTCGTGTATAGGCTCTTGAGTGGTAGCGGGTTTTTCGAACATAAGGCACTCGTTTCTTCTGCTCAGGAGGCTTAAGTA
>JALYOK010000387.1 GCA_030856925.1 Pseudomonadota bacterium | reverse complement strand
GCGCGCCACGATGCGCAACATCCGCCAGAACCTCGCGTTCGCGTTCGGCTACAACGCGCTCGGCATCCCGGTTGCCGCCGGCGTGCTCTACCCGGCTTTCGGCCTGCTGCTCTCGCCAATCTTCGCCGGCGCCGCCATGGCGCTTAGCTCGGTGTCCGTGGTCACCAACGCCTTACGGCTTAACCGCGTCAAGTTGTGAACTTGGCGCAAAACCAAATTCCATCAAGACTTACGTGCGTTAGAGAGCGATGTGCCGGTCTTCGCGCACCGGGACATATTGCGCATCCTCCGCGCGCTGGGTTGCACTGCCTGCTCTCGAAGCTCGTCGCTTGTATCTCGCGACGGCCTCTGTGAGTACTCTGGGGTACGACCATGACTTGGATGAGCCGGTCATCCGCCAGATCAATATAGGGCAAACAAAATGCACTAGAAGCGTACCATGGCTTTAAGAGTAACGGCATCGTCTCGGTGGGCGGCGCTGTTGATGCGGTGCAAAATTATTTAACGAGTGACAACTGATGGAGGTTCCATGTCGACATCCGTACAAGAACTGGAAAAAACAGTGGCCGAACTAACGGCGCCCGGCAAGGGAATTCTCGCGGCCGACGAGAGTTCCGGCACCATCGAGAAACGCTTCAAGGCGGTGAACGTGGCATCCACGGATGAGACCCGGCGCGACTACCGGGAGCTCTTATTTTCCACGCCCGGACTGGGCGCTTTTATTAGCGGCGTTATCCTGTTCGAGGAGACCCTCAAGCAGAAAAGCGTGGCAGGCGTGCCGCTGCCGCAATTGCTGACAGCGCAAGGCATGGTGCCCGGCATCAAGGTGGATAAGGGCGTGGCGGCACTGCCGGGTTTTCCCGGGGAGACAGTGACGCAGGGTCTGGACGGCCTGGCGCAACGGCTGAGCGAGTATAAGCAACTCGGCGCACGCTTCGCCAAGTGGCGCGCAGTAATTGCCATCGGCGCGGACATCCCGACGCCATCGGCGATTGCGGCCAATGCGCATGCCTTGGCGCGCTACGCAGCCATCTGCCAGGAACAGGGCGTGGCGCCGATCGTCGAGCCCGAGGTATTGATGGACGGGGACCACACGCTCGCGACCTGCGCGCGCGTCACCGAAGAGGTGCTCCACGCAATGTTCCACGCGCTGCACCAGCAACGCGTGGTGCTTGAGTGGATGCTCTTGAAGCCCAGCATGGTCGTGCCGGGCAGCGCATGCCCCCAGCAAGTCACGCCCCAACAGGTGGCGCAAGCTACCCTCACCTGCCTGCGGCGCACGGTGCCGGCAGCGGTGCCGGGAATCAATTTCCTTTCTGGCGGGCAGAGTGAGGCGGCGGCCACGGCCAACCTAAACGCCATTAATACCAACGCAGAAAGGCCCCCTTGGGTCTTGAGTTTTTCCTACGGTCGCGCCCTGCAGGCGCCTGTGCTTAAGGCATGGCGCGGCGAGGCGGCAAACAAGATGATCGCTCAGCAAGCGCTTTACCGGCGGGCGCGCCTGAATAGCGCGGCTTCGCAAGGCAAATACACAGCCGCGATAGAGAACGAATGAAAGTAAGCCTTCTGGCGGGGAAACCAGCACCGGCGGCTATGTTAATAAACGTCGCCAAACTCGTGGCGGCCTACTATACCGACATGCCTGACTTCTCGGTACCCGCGCAACGGGTCGCGTTCGGCACGTCGGGGCACCGCGGCTCGGCGTTTGAGCGTGCGTTCAACGAATGGCACGTGCTGGCAATCACGCAGGCGATCTCCCAATACCGCAAAAGTCATGGAATCGGCGGGCCGCTCTTCCTAGGCATCGACACCCATGCGTTGTCTATTCCGGCCTGTGCCAGTGCGCTCGAAGTGCTGGCGGCCAATGGTGTCGACGTGATGCTGGCATTGAGCGACGAATACACGCCGACGCCTGCAGTTTCTCACGCAATACTGACCTACAACCGCGGGCGCACTGCAGGCTTTGCGGATGGCATAGTTATCACGCCCTCGCACAACCCGCCCGACAATGGCGGCCTCAAGTACAACCCGCCCAACGGCGGACCGGCCGATGCGAACGTGACCGGCTGGGTCGAAGCCAAGGCCAATGAGTTTTTAAAAAACGGTCTTCACGGCGTACAAAGAGTGCCTTACGAGAAGGCCCTGCGCGCCAGTACCACCCATCGCCACGACTTTCTCAACGCTTACGTAAGCGATCTTAGCAATGTTCTCGATATGGATGCGATTCGTGGGGCCAAAATCGGTATGGGTGTGGATCCGCTCGGCGGCGCCGGGGTCCGATACTGGGCCGCGATTGCCGAGCGTTATGGCCTTGACCTCACCGTTGTGAACCAGGAAGTTGATCCGACATTCCGTTTCATGACGGTTGATTGGGATGGACGCATTCGCATGGATCCGTCCTCGTCCTACGTCATGCAGAATTTGGTGGACTTGAAAGATCGCTTCGACATTGCCTTCGCGTGCGATGCCGATCACGACCGGCACGGGATTGTTACCCGTAGCGCCGGATTGCTCCCATCAAATCACTATCTTGCCGTCGCTATCCACTATCTGTTCAAGAATCGGCCAAGGTGGGGCGCGCAAGCCGCAGTAGGAAAGACCGTGGTGAGCACTCAGATGATCGATCGCGTGACCGCGAAGCTAGGCCGCAAACTGTACGAAGTGCCGGTCGGCTTCAAGTGGTACGTTGAAGGCCTGTTCGACGGCTCGCTCGGCTTCGCCGGCGAAGAGAGCGCCGGCGCAACTTTCCTGCGCCTTGATGGCGCCGTCTGGACGACAGACAAGGATGGCATCGTTCCGGCACTGCTATCCGCGGAAATCACTGCGCGGATGGGCCGCGATCCCGGCGAGATGTACCGCGAGCTTACGCGCGAATTCGGCGAGTGCGTTTCCGACCGGGTTGAGGCATCCGCGACCCCAGAGCAAAAACGAATGCTGTCAGGAATGTCGCCGCAGCGGGTACTCAGCAAGGACCTGGCAGGCGAACGGATCGTAAGCATACTTAGCCAAGCCCCCGGCAATGGCGCGCCCCTCGGCGGGTTGAAAGTGATCGCCGAGAACGGCTGGTTCGCTGCGCGTCCATCCGGCACGGAGAATATTTATAAGATCTATGCGGAGAGCTTTCGCGGAGAGGATCATCTGCGCCGCATCGTAGAAGAGGCGCAAGCAATGGTCGACGACGCTCTCGCGGTAGAGGAGCCCCCGAACAACGCGTGAGGAAAGTCTTGATAGAGCCGAAGAACGTTCGGACCACGAGGCGAGTTTATCCGGGAGTCGCAGGTCAAGTGACACTATGAGCCGGAGGACATTAACCGTCGAAGCCGAACTGGAAAAGCTGCAGCACGCATCATTTAACTACTTTCTGCACGAGACGAATCCAGTCAACGGGCTGGTGATCGACAAGACCGCAGCGAATTGGCCTGCAAGTATTGCCGCGACGGGCCTCGCGCTGGCGGTATACCC
>JALYOK010000386.1 GCA_030856925.1 Pseudomonadota bacterium | reverse complement strand
GGTGGCGTGCGCAGGGTCAGCTTGCGATCGGCGAAATTGTAGAAGCGGCGCAGATCGGTCCCCGCCCCGTTCGGATATAGCGCTTGCCGGATGGAATGGGTTACGATCCGCTCCCGTTCGTCGACGCTGTAGCGACCGAAATACGCCGTGTAACTTTCGAAGGCCGATTTGATCTCGTCGCTGGTGCCGGCTAAGCGATCGGAAGCGGCAAAGCGTTGCCTGTTTTTTCCCGCAATCTGCACCGACATGTTGCCAAAGGAATCGTACATCAACATACCTTCGGGTTCGGCGCCGAACGGCGACTCTATCAGGGCGCCGTCATCGCTGCGATATTCCGCTGACACCAAGCGCCACGCCCCGACAAACTTGTCCGCCTCCGTCATCGCGCCGGCTGTGGTGCAACAAAAGGTCAACATCGCAGCCGCGATGGCCGGGAGAGAGAAAAAACGTTTCAACCATTGCATTGCACACCTTTGAATAGTCATAACTTACAACGCCTGTATGGTGATGGGGCGGTGACTTGCCTGTGATGTCACCAACGTGTTGCGGAGCGGCTTGCCAAATTGCGGCGAGGTTATTTCAAACACATCGCCCGGCTGGGTGGCAATGTTTGCTGTGAAACTTCCGGTCGCCGCGCCGAAGAAATGCACATGCACGTCGCCGGGCCGGCGAAACCCCGCGTACTTGAAATGATGTTGCTCCAAATTCCAAACGGAATGGACCATGTTATCTTCGCCCGAGAGCCAGTCGCCGGACCACACGGATTGTCCGTTGCGCACGAGTTTCGCCGAGCCCGTGACGTTTTTCGGCAACTCATCGACCAACAATTCGGGACCGTACGAACACTGTCGCAACTTCGAATGGGCGAGATAGAGATAGTTTTTTCGTTCCATCACGTGATCGGAATACTCGTTGCCGAGAGCAAAACCGATTCTCAACACTTGGCCGTGATCGCCGATAACATAAAGCCCGACCACTTCCACTTCGTCGCCGCCGTCGTCAGCGTAGGCAGGCAATTCCAACTCTTTCTCGGGCGGAACCACCCAATGACCGTCGCCCTTGTAGAACCACTCCGGCGCGGCGCCAATCTCGCCTGGTTTAGGTTTACCGCCATCCATACCCCACTTGAACATTTTCATGGAATCCGTGAGTTCGCTGTCCGCCTTCTGAATTTTCGTGTGCATCGAATCCCGCGCCGCGGCGCTGCCCAGGTGCGACAAGCCGGTGCCCGTCACCAGGCAGCGATGGGGATCGGGATGCGTGAGCGGCGGCAACAGACGGCGCTCGGCGATGAGGATGTCGTAATCCGCTGTTTCGCTGCCAAGCAATGGACCGATGTGCTGCTTTAGTGTTTCCGATTTTCGCGCGGCGTCCAAGGCCAGACGATAGACGCTGTGCACTTCCGCAACGACGGACAAGGCCGTGCCGGATTCCGGTACGACGCCGACTTTCTGTTTGCCGGCTTGATCCAAAAACTGAACGAGTCGCATGTTTCCCCCTATTTCGCTTTCCAAACTGCCAGCGTGAACATAATCCATGCCATGATAAATGCTATTCCACCCAACGGTGTAATCGCGCCGAGTATCTTGATTTTAGTCAACGCTAACGCATACAAGCTGCCGGAAAAGAAAACGATGCCTAAAACCATCAACCATCCCGACCCGCGCAGCAACATTTGTTGCGGCCAACGCAACGCGGTCAATGCGACGATGGCAAGACCGAGAGCATGCCACATATGATATTGCACGGCGGTCTGATACAGCGCCATCGTTTCGGGGTCAAGTTTGGCTTTCAGCCCGTGGGCGCCGAAGGCGCCGAGCAATACGGCCAAGGCCGCTAGCGCACCGGCGATGACTAAAAAAGTTTTAGCCATGCGGGCGTCACACGGCTGCGATTGCATCGCTGATCGGCACGCGGCAGGCCTCGCGATACTCGCGTGCGATGCGCTGCGCCAATTCGGCGACCGTGGGAACATTGTGTATGGTCGCGATGCCGTGGCCCGCGCTCCAGATATCTTTCCAGGCTTTGGCATCGGTGTCCGCCAAACCGCTGACATCGGGCTTCTTAGGCGGCAACGTCGCAGGATCGATGCCGAATCGAGTGATTGACGGCAGCAGGAAATTCGCGTTCACGCCAGAGAAGCGATCCGTGTAGATTAAATCCTTGATGGTGCAATCGACGATCATCTGCTTGTATTCTTCCTGGGCGTGGGATTCTTTGGATGCGATAAAGCGTGTCCCGATATAGGCAAAATCCGCGCCCAGCATTTCCGCCGCGCGCACTTGCTGACCATCGTTGATGCCGCCGCCCAATACCAAGCAGCCGTCCCAGAATTCGCGAATCTCGCGCACCAGCGAAAACGAACTTTGCGTGGACGCGTGTCCGCCCGCGCCGCCGCCGATGCAGATGATGCCGTCGACGCCGGCGTTCATGGATTTCCGCGCATGGTCGGCGCTGATCACGTCGCAAAATACGATCCCGCCATAACCGTGTACCGCTTCGATCGCTTTACCGGGATGACCGAGACAGGTGATGACCAACGGCACTTGGTGCTTGACGACAATTTCCAAGTCCGGTTCGAAGCGCGGATTGGTCCGATGAACAATCAGATTCACACCGAGGGGCGCGATGACGGCGTCCGGATTCGTCGCCTGGTAGTCCGCCAGGTCACGTTTTATTTCAGTAAGCCAGGTATCGAACTGCTCCGCCGGCCGCGCGTTGACATGGGGAAACGTCCCGACGATGCCGGCTTTGCACAATGCGGTCACGAGCGGCGGAAACGAGACCAGAAACATCGGCGCGCCGATGACAGGTGCGGTGAGTTTATTCTTGAACAGGGCTGGAACCGACATGGCGATTTGAATTAAAAAAGTTGTTCGAACAGTATATCCGGGTTGGACTATCGAGCTTACTTACCTCGCGACAATGCTGGTTTGATGCCTCGCCGCGCGCTCCGGAAGAAGCTGGGGAAACACCCACTGCCGTTTGTGAAACAAGGGACGCGTCCCTTTGAAATAACGATGAATAAAGCCCCGACGGCATGCTGAAGCGGCACACCCAGCTTGGCTCCCGGCAATGGCATTGCCAGGGGCCGCACTCCCACTAGCTGTTAGGCCAATGGTCAGCGCGTTTGGAAACCCGTTTCAAGATTGAACAGTTGAAATAAAGCCAAATCGGGCTTGGGAGATCGACGACAGCGCAGCACCCAGCGTTGCTCGCTTGCTTTTTAAGCCGCCAAGCGGCTCGTCATTTCGATGACCATTGCCGGCTCATGATCCGTCTTAAACTCGAAAGTGACGTTTTCGGCGCCAAATGCACGGGCAATCGACCGCAAGGTGGACTCGGCTGAGGCATGTAAATCGCTTTCCATTTTCTTGATCTGTTCTGTGGCACGCCCTTCCGCATGCTGACGCGCGGCGGCGATTAAACGGTTCTTGTCTTGTTCGCTAAAGCTACCGGAGAAGAAGCCGTTCAGCAGGTCCGGCAACAGCCACGGCAACACCCGTGCCTTTTGCTCGTCATACACAGTGATGTTGCGGATGAATACCTCGTGCTGGCAAGGCGGCATCTTGATGTTATACGCGCCTGGGCCGCGTGGCTCGATTTCGAATGCGTTGTGGCGCAGGTTGTAGCGAAACTCGATCTCGAATTCGAACACCATGGCCATTTTTTTTTGCGTGAGGACCCAACTCAGGTAACGCTCGCCGAACTGGCCCCAACTGTGGTCGGTCTCGGTGACGATTTCTTTGGTGAAGACTTTATAAACCGCCAATTCGCCGATTGAGCGCATGTCCTCGATGCTGCTGTGAATAGTAATCTGCTGCGATGGTTTTCGATCTCTCCAGGCGCGCACCCATAGCGTGGCCACATAGACCAAGGCGATTAACAACACCAGACTAACGATCAGTGACCAATTGAACTCCATTGGAAGACCTCCTCTACGGCGAATTGAAGCAATAGTCTAAAACAAAAGGGCTGTCTCCAGCCCTTTTTTTGATTACGGAACGCGGCGGGAGTTTGCAGTCTAACTCTCACCCAATACAGAGACCGTAATAATTGCCGTAACGTCGCTGTGCAAAGCCAAAGTGATTTCGTGGTCGCCGATTTGCTTCAACGGACCATCGGGCATTCGAATTTCTCCTTTGGCGACTTCAAAGCCTTGAGCCTTCAACGCGTCGGCGATGTCGCTATTGGTGACCGAGCCGAACAGCTTGCCGTCAACGCCTGCTTTTTGGGTGATCTGCACCATCATGCCGTTGAGCTTTTCGGCGCGCGACTGAGCTTCCACAAAAATATCGGACTGCTGTTTCTCCAGATTGGCGCGGCGCTGTTCAAACTCCGCCAGATTTTCCGGCGTGGCTCGTTTTGCCTTGCCGTGGGGAACCAGGAAGTTACGCGCGTAACCGGATTTGACCTTGACCACGTCACCCAACTGGCCGAGGTTCACGACTTTTTCGAGCAGAATAACTTGCATGCTGTCCCCTCAATGCAGATCGGTGTAAGGCATCAGCGCGAGGAAACGGGCACGCTTGATCGCGACGGATAACTGGCGCTGGAAATGCGTCTTAGTGCCGGTAATGCGCGCCGGGATGATCTTGCCGTTCTCGTTAATAAAATCCTTCAGAATCTCAATGTCTTTGTAATCGACTTCGGCAATCTTGTCGACGGTGAAACGGCAGAATTTCTTACGGCGAAATAGAGACCGCTCGGGGTTACGCTTGTTCTTCGGATCGTTCTTTTTTTTGCCAAAACGTCCTCTAGTGGGTAGTGCCATGATTAACCTCTCTCAATAATTTGTAACCGTTCACATGCAGGACGGGTATGTCGGAACGCTGACTCGACCGCGTCAAAAATCCCTTTACCACAATTTCGGCGCCTTCGGAAAAACGGCCTATTTCCTGCGCCAGCTCGCCCGCTGCTTGCACCCGCATAGTCACGGAAACATTCCTCGCTGTATCGGACTCCGCTTGGCGCGACTGATGCTCCAATTCGAACATCAGCACCGGTACTCCGGCCGGGCTGTGGCGAATCGGTTGCAGGTTACGCACCACGCCGGATAGCACAATCTGATTGCGGCTCAAATGGCAGCATTAAGCCGGCGTCGCCAGCTCTACCGACGCTACCGGCGCAGCCGCGTCGTCCTTCACGGCATCAATCTGCTGGGTCGTCGCCATGGACTTGGATTTCTCCTCCTTCATCATCGCCGAAGGTTCTGACACGGGGCGCTCCATTTTTACCGTCAGATGACGCAACACGGCGTCATTGAACTTGAAGGCGTCTTCGATCTCATCGAGCGTCTTCTGATCGCATTCGATGTTCATCAACACGTAGTGGGCTTTGTGGATTTTTTGAATAGGATACGTCAGTTGGCGACGGCCCCAATCTTCGAGACGGTGAACATTCCCGCCGTTGTTGCTGACCATGCCTTTGTAACGCTCGACCATGGCGGGCACTTGCTCGCTCTGATCAGGATGAACGATAAAAACAATTTCATAATGTCGCATTAACTCTCCTTATGGGCAGATTTGGCTTCCCGTGATGCGCGCGCGGTGAAGCAAGGAAAACGATAATTATAACAGGATACTGGACGAGCTGATCGCCTTGACTGGCTATAATCGCTGGTAT
>JALYOK010000342.1 GCA_030856925.1 Pseudomonadota bacterium | reverse complement strand
GCGTCCAGCCTTTAGCCGCTTCCGCCAGATCGGGAGCTTCCGGGTAGAGACCCTTGCTGACTTGCGATGCTGGTGTACCCGGCGCTCCATGGCAAGTGACGCACATCGCGTGGAAGTTTTTAAAGCCCCTGTGTACTTTTTCCGGATCGTCAAGTTCCGGCACCTTGACGTCCCGAGCCTGCCGCTTCACCGACTGCTCCATCACCGTCCTCAATACCCGGTAAGTGACGTCGAAGTGTGGGGTCGTGGCGGCAATGTCGTAGACGCCCGAGTAAATGAAGGCCAGCCCCCCTGCTGCAGCGACAGCGAAGAATAGACCTATGGCTGCTGCGATCTTCATTAAAAGCCCTTTCATTTCACATTACGAAAGTTTAACAACCCCAATTTGTTCTTGACGATGTGTGGGTTAAGATGTCCAGGGTAGGGTTACTTTTCCAACTTTCGGATTTTGATTAATGGCTCGCACCACGATCAAAACGGGTAACCCTGCCTTTTGCAATCCCGCAGTGTCAGATCAGATCGAAACGACTCTATCTTATTTCATCTGTTTCATGTCATGGCTCGCCGCGCCCTTTTGGAAGCCCGAGATGACGTAACCGGAGGCCGATTTCTCCAGGGAGAACTCGACTGTGTCACCTTCCTTCACCTGGTCCGCAAGCGAGCTGTCCTTCAACCGGAAGAACATGGTCATCTTCGGCCAGCCCAGTGCCGCGATCGGATCGTGGGTGAGCTTTACTTTGCCATTGGCCTTGTCGATGCCTTGCACGACGCCGGTACCGGTAACGCCAGCGGTCTCGGCGTTGCCCGGCTGGCCAGGCGCGGTTTGCGGCTTAGCCATCGCCATCGCGCCGTGGCCTTCCTTGCTCTTCGGCGCGTCGCCGGCTTTCGAATCCATACCAGGCTTGGTCTTGCCAGGCATGTCTTTCATCGACCCCATCGAACCCATGCCGGGGTTGTCCGCGACTTCCTGATTAACTTCCTTCCAGGATCTGATTTTCTGCTCGCGGAATGGCTGGTAATCAGAAAAAGCAGACTCGTGCTTCACTGCAGGGGCTGCGGCACCGGGATCCGCAGGGTTGGGAAGCTTGCTGGACTGCGCCACAGCTGTCGCAACGCTGATGGTTAGGGTAATGATCGCGAAGCAGCCTGTGGCGACTACGAATTGAATTCTCATCATGTCACTCCTTAAATCCCTGGTTGCTAAACTATATCGATGCTGCCGACATATCGAGGTTCTGGATCGGGCCGTGCTTGTTGGTGACCTTGCCGGTGTCCTTGTCGACGTTCCTGAGCTCGCCTGTCGTAAGCGCTGCGCCGTTGGCCGATTTTGCGTCGGCATTCTTGTGGGGCGTCATCGGCATATGCGGCATAAGACATGGCCAGATCGATCGTGACTGCAATAATGAAGTTTCGAACATGCATAATGTTTCTCATTTACGTTTGGTGATGGAAGTGAGGTATTTATTTAGGCGCTGTGGCAGGCTGTTTACCTGCAAATAGCGTTGAAACCATTCATTGGCTTGAGATCGGACCATCGGTTTCACTCGTTCAATTCGCCGTGATTTCTTCTCTGCCATAGCTCTCGGGGCCGTTCTTATGAGACTGGTTCTTCGATTTAGAACTGGTAACCACGGTCGAACTCCACGCCCGTGCAGTCGCAACGTAGCCGCTGCCGAAAAAGATTTCCTCATGAATGTGAAAATCATGGATGTAAGGAAGCAAACGATCCCACGGTGTGTATACCCCTTCGAACGTGCTCAAATAACCCCAGGCACGATGTCGATGCCAGAAATTGAAGATGCGGCGCCAATCCGTGGGCAATTTAAACCCGGCAATCCCGATGCGTGCGCCAGGCTTTACCGCACGAAAGATACGCTCGATTGCAGCGGTGCTGCGCAGCACGTCATGCGTATAGTGGAACATCAGCGCGTCGGCGCAGACATCAAGGGTTGCCGATTCCATGGGAGCGACGATCTGTACTACGTTATCGAGATGGTGCAGTTCGATGCGATGCTGGGCAATTGCCGCCATGTCGGGGCAAAGTTCGATTGCGATCACTCGGCCCTGCGGTCCCACGGCTTGCGATAATACTGGCAGAGATAAACCCGTTCCCGATGCAATGTCAATGACTGTTTCGCCCTTAGAAAGCGCAAGCAGTTCGATGGTTTTGCGGCGAACGGGATCGATGAGACGACATGTCGCATCGTATTGACGAGCTAATTTCTTGTAGCTGATAAGGGCAAATTCAAGATTCGGCTCGCCGGTGTCGATATAAGATTTCATGTTTGACTTGAGGTTAGGCTCCAACAAAATAGCTACCAGTGGCCGGTGCTGCCAAAAGAGACCCGTCGGGTCTCAGTAAGGGAACGCCTTGAGCGGTCAAAAGACTCGCCACAGCGCGCGGCGCTACTACTTTATCTGTTCTACCTGCATCAGCGTGAAGGCGCC
>JALYOK010000339.1 GCA_030856925.1 Pseudomonadota bacterium | reverse complement strand
AACGCTTCCTACGCGCGCTGGCCGAGGGGCTGAAGCGGCTCGCTTCACATCGGTAGTTTTTTCATTCCAGTGTCGTCGCAACCGTTCGTCATCAAGAAGCTCGCTTTATTCGGCATCGGACTGATCGGTGGCTCGTTCGCGCTCGCCTTGCGTCGAGCCGGGGCCGCGCAACACATTGTCGGGGTGGGCCGCAGCCAAAATAACCTTGATGATGCGTTGCGGCTCGGCATTATCGATCAGGCCACGACCGATTCTGTGCAAGCCGTGCAGGGCGCCGACTTTGTCATGTTAGCGACCCCGGTGGGGCAGATGGAGGGGTTGCTCGGGGCGATCGCTCCTCATCTTTCGTCCAATCCCGTGATCACCGACGGTGGCAGCACCAAGCAAGACGTAGTCGCTTATGCCCGGACAAAATTGGGAAAGAATTTTCCCCGTTTTGTTCCCGGCCATCCGATTGCCGGCACGGAGAAGAGCGGCGCAACCGCCGCCGATGGCGAATTGTATTGCGGCCGCAAAGTAATTCTGACACCCGAATCCGATACCGACCGGGCTGCGATCGAGGCAGTGCGCGGCTCCTGGCGCGCATGCCTTGCAGAAGTCCATTTGATGCGGCCCGCGGAGCATGATGCCGTGTTCGCCGCAATCAGTCATCTTCCTCATCTCTTGGCGTTTTCACTGGTCGATTGGATGGCGCGCAAACCTAATCACCGGGCGTTATTTCAATTCGCCGCCGGCGGCTTTCGCGACTTCACTCGGATCGCCTCGAGTTCGCCCGAGATGTGGCGCGACATTTGTTTGGCCAACCGTTCAGCACTGCTCGCGGAACTTGCGGATTATCGAGCAGAACTTGCCTTACTGCAGGACTGCCTCGAACGTTCCGATGCGGAACAATTAGAAACGCTCTTCAGCCGCGCCCGCGCTACTCGAGACGATTGGCTGGCAGAGACGAAATCGGCGGCGGGGATCGAATAACCGTGGACTTTCTCGATCTACCCCCCGTAAGTAAGGCGCGCGGTAACGTCGTCCTGCCGGGGTCGAAGAGTATTTCCAATCGCACCTTGTTGCTTGCAGCGCTCTCCCACGGCGAAACCCTGATCCACGACTTGCTCAATTCCGATGACGTCCAGCGCATGCTCGATGCACTCAAGTTGTTGGGGGTGCACTGGCGGCAGGACGGCGATCGATATTATGTCAGCGGCGTTGGCGGCGCGTTTCCGAACAAGGACGCCGTTCTCTTTCTGGGCAACGCCGGAACGGCTATTCGGCCGCTTACCGCGGTGCTTGCATTGTGCCGCGGCCATTATTGTTTGGCGGGAGTGCCGCGGATGCATGAGCGGCCCATCGGCGACTTGGTCGACGCCTTGCGGCAAATCGGGGCTCAGATTCGCTATGTGCAAAACCAAGGCTTTCCACCGTTAGAAATTTTCCCGGCGATGGAATCAAAAATAGACGTTGTGCGCGTGCGCGGCGACGTGTCGAGCCAGTTCCTGACGGGCCTATTGATGGCGTTGCCACTGATGGGAAGACCCATCGCCATCGAAGTCAGCAGCGAACTGATTTCCAAACCGTATGTGGAGATCACGCTAAGCTTGATGGCGCGCTTCGGCGTCGAGGTTACGCGAGACGGGTGGCGCGCTTTTGGTTTGCCTGACGGCGCCGTCTATCGAAGTCCCGGCGAGATCCACGTCGAAGGTGACGCCTCATCCGCCTCGTATTTTCTCGCCGCGGGGGCGATTGGCGGCGGACCAGTGCGAGTCAGCGGCGTCGGGCGGTCAAGCATACAAGGCGACGTCAAGTTCGCGCAGGAGTTGGAAAAACTCGGAGCGCTCGTCTCAATGGGTGACAACTGGATCGAAGTTCAAGCGCCGGCGGTTGGCAAGCTGCAGCCATTCGACTTAGACCTCAACCACATTCCCGATGCGGCCATGACCTTGGCGGTGGTTGCCCTCTTCACGCGAGGGGCCTGCCGACTGCGCAATATCGCCAGTTGGCGGGTCAAAGAGACGGACCGAATTGCGGCCATGGCCACGGAACTGCGCAAGCTCGGCGCGGAAGTGGAGGAAGGCGCCGATTACTTGCACATTATCTCACCCGCCAACTCGCACCTAACGCCTAACGCCGCAATCGACACCTACGACGATCACCGCATGGCCATGTGTTTCTCCTTGGCGAGTTTGGCCGGGGCGCCAATCCGGATCAACGATCCGCACTGTGTCGCGAAGACGTTTCCCGATTACTTTCAGCGCTTTGCCGCGATTGTTTCGGCATGACGCCGATTCCCGTCATTACCATCGATGGGCCCGCGGCATCGGGGAAGGGCGCTGTCGCTCAGGTGGTCGCGGAGCGCCTTGGTTTTCATTATCTGGATAGCGGGGCGATCTATCGCGCGGCGGCGTTGGCGATCGATCTAGCAGGCGAGGATGCGAGTAGCCGCAATTTGTCGGAAGCCGAGGCAGCCACAATTGCGGCGGGTATGGAACTCTGGTTTCGTGACGGAATGGTATTCCTGGGCGCGAGGAACGTTACCGACCTGATCCGCTCCGAATCCTGTGGCACGAACGCGTCGAAAATCGCGGTATTGCCAATGTTGCGAAGCGCATTGCTCGGCCTGCAACGGGCTTTTCGCCGGCCGCCCGGATTAGTGGCGGAAGGGCGAGACATGGGTACGGTGGTTTTCCCCGATGCATGCTTAAAAATTTTTCTCACGGCAAGTGTCGAGTTGCGTG
>JALYOK010000549.1 GCA_030856925.1 Pseudomonadota bacterium | reverse complement strand
CGTTGTTGCTCCTCCTTGCAGGGGACGGCCCTGCCGCGTCGTCGCGCCTAGCCAGTCAACCCAGCAATCGCACACTCGGATGCGTTCAACTGCCGTTTCTAGGATTACCGCGAATTGGCTTGCAATCGCATGGCGGCGGTGGTTTCCCGTCGCGCCATCCTCAACCATGCGTACCGTATTTTCGAAGTAGAGGCCTCGAACGCCGCATGGATATTGGCTGCCATACATATATGCCAGGAGAGCCGCACCCGCGTTGCCTCTGCCGGCATGCATCAAAAAATCCGGTTCAGCCGAAATAAGCGGCGTGGACCTCGGCGCTATCTCGCAACTCTTCCGCGCTGCCGGCCGCGACCACTCGCCCTTGCGCGAGTACGTATCCTGCGTGGGAAATCGCCAAGGTCTGGTGAACGTTTTGCTCCACCAGAAATATGGTGATGCCCTGCGCATTGACATCTCGAATCACCCGAAAATTTTCTTGCACGAACAGCGGCGACAGGCCCAGCGACGGTTCGTCGATCAGCAAGCATTTCGGCTGCGCCATCAGCCCGCGGCCGATCGAGAGCATCGCCTGCTCGCCACCGGAAAGCGTGCCGGCGAATTGTTGGTGGCGTTCCTTAAGACGGGGAAATATTCTCATCACGTTTTCGTTGCGCGTCGCAATCTTTTCCGCATCGGTTTCGAGATACGCGCCCAGTTTGAGGTTCTCGGCCACGGTAAGGCGCGGGAAGACGCGGCGGCCTTCGGGAATGCACGCCACGCCACGAGCGATCACTCGATGGGTTTTCATGCCCGTAATTTCGGTATCATTCAATGTGATGCGGCCAGCGCGCGGCGGCGTTAGCCCGAGGATCGCGCGTATCAAGGTGGTCTTACCGGAACCGTTGGCGCCGAGCAAACAGGTAATCTTTCCCGCCGCCGCAGTGATGCTGACATCCATCAACACATCGGCTTGATCGTAACCGGCAACGATATGCTCGAGCTTGAGTGTCGCGCTCACGTTTGCGTTCCCAAGTAGGCTGCTTGAACGTTGGCGTCGCGCGCGACGTCGCGATAATGTCCCTCGGCGATTTTCTTGCCGAAGTTAAGCACTATGCAGCGTTCGGTAATTCGCTCGATCACCGACATTTCATGTTCGATGAGTATGATGCCGAGCGACGGCGAGCGAGACTTTTCCGCGAGCAAATCGTTCATCAGTGCGCGGGTCTCGTCGAAGGTCATGCCCGCGGAAGGCTCGTCGAGCAACAACAACTTCGGTTGCCCAATCAAGGCGCGGCAGATCTCCACGCGGCGGCGATCGATCATGGATAAGCTGGCCACAGGCTGATCCATTCGCTGCGCCAAGGTTGGATTGAAACGAGCTAACAATGCGTGTGCGATGTCGACCTGAGATTTGACATCCGCAGCAAGCGCCCGCCGCTTCAGCAAGCTGAACCATAGTCCGGTGCGGTGATGAGCATGATTACCGACGGCAATATTGTCGAAAATCGAAACGGGCAAACACAATCGCGATCGTTGAAACGTACGGGCCACGCCGGAGCGAAAGATCCGTTGCGGCGTATAGCCGGTGATATCTTGACCGGCCAATTGTGTCTGACCGGTCGACGATGTGTACAACCCGGTCAATATGTTAAAGAACGTGGTCTTGCCCGAGCCGTTCGGGCCAATCAAACCCAGTATCTCGCCCGTATCCACGCGTAAATCTAAACCATCGAGGGCGACAACACCGCCGAAACGCATGGTCAATCCGCGGCAATCGAGTAGCATCGCTATCGCAGGTTCGGATAAACGCGCATACCACGCGGCAGCAACCCCTGCGGCCGCACCAACAAAGTAACGATCACCAGCGCTGCATAGAGCAAGTACCGATATTCTTGCAACACCTGAAGTTTTTCCGGCAACACAATCACGATTGCAGCGGCAAGGGGGACGCCCCACGGATTGCCCAACCCGCCGAGGATGACGATCGACACCATGATCAGCGAATCCCCGAGCGTGAAATTATTCGGCGCGATAAAACCGAGCAGCATGGCAAAGGCGGCTCCGGCGACTCCCGCCAAGAAATTGCCGAGGGTAAAGGCGAGAATTTTCCAGCGCGCCGGGCTGATGCCGAATACGGCTGCGGCGATCTCGTCGAGGCGCACCGCATCGAGCGCCAAACCCATCCAACTGCGCTCAAGTCTGCGCGTGACGCTGAATGCGAGCACAAACAAGATCAATCCAAGCAGCACATAGTTGGCATAAAAGGAAATCTCCAACGAGCCGATCTGGATGTTGTCGTTGAACTGCCAGCCGAATAAGTCGAGGCCAGAGACTTTCAATCCCTGCGGGCCGCCGAGCACCTCGTTCACTTCCAAAAAGGTCTTGAACAAAATGCCAAAGGCGATGGTGACGAGGGCCGCGTAGTGGCCGCGGGTGCGCAGCACCGGCAGGATCAGCAGTGATCCGATCGCAGCGGCGATCAAACCGCCGACCACAAGCACCAGGACATCCGGCAAGTCATCGAACTTCGTCAGGACAGCGGCGGCGTAACTACCGACACCGAAAAACGCGGCGCCGGCAAAATTGACCACGCCGGCGTAGCCCATCTGTATCGTCAATCCGAAGCAGGCGACACTCATGAACAACACCGTCGCCAACATCAACAAGGCGAAGTGCTCGTCGTAAAAGAATGCCGTCAGCGCGACGACGCCCAGAATCGCCAAGATTTCGGGCCAACCGTGATTGTCGCCAACGCGCAAGTAAGTCAGAAGCCCACTTTTCAAGGTAATCACTGCGGCCACCACGCCGCCCGCTAACAGCATCAACACATGGGATTGTTGTTCCGTGGCCATCAGCGCCGCCAAGTAGCCGGTGACGGCGAGCGCGAATATCGCCATCGCCAACCGGCGCGACGAGGCCATAACTAAGAAAGTTCCATTGCGAAATACAGCACGGAGGGCAACGGATTATCGTAATAGGCAGCGATATCCACGAATCCGAGCGATCGATACAACGCCTTCGCACCTTGCATGGTGTCGAGGGTATCCAACACCATGCGGCGATAACCGAAGTCACGCGCGCGTTCGATGATTCGCTGTGCCAACACACGTCCTAAACCCAGATGACGATAGGCGGGTCGAACGAACAGACGCTTCATTTCAGCATCCGTCGGTGAGAATCGGCGTAGCGCAACGCAACCGATGGCGTGCTGCTGTTCCATCGCCAATAACAATGCGCCATCGGGGGGGCCATACTTTCCCGGCAGATCTCTCAGTTCCTCGGCGAAACCTTGAAAGCATAAGTCGACGTCGAGTTCCTCGCCGTATTCGCGGAACAGGCGACGGGCCATTTCTATTTGCTCGATGGAGAATGCTGGAATGATGATCATTTGGCGAAGAAACATCGCCTCAAAATAATCCAATCACTCTAAACCCGCTCACTCGTCCGCTCCGCAATCAATCCCGTTGGTCGCCACGCCAAAATCACTATCAACACGGCGAACGCAAACACATCTTTGTAGGCGCTAGCGAACGGCAAGGCGACGGCGCCGAGGGTCTGCAGCGCAGCGAAAATAAACCCGCCCAGGATCGCGCCGTAGATATTGCCCAGGCCACCGATCACCGCGGCGGAAAAACCGATCACGCCGAGCAGCAACCCCATGCTGAAGTTGATCTCGTTGTAGTAAAGTCCGTTCATCACCCCGGCAAAGGCCGCGAGCGCGGAGCCGAGGGCGAAGGTGGTGAGCACAACGAATGTGAAATTGATCCCCATCATTTTTGCTGTCTCCTCATCTTGCGCGACGGCCCGGATAGCGAGGCCGAGTTTGGTGCGGTTAATGAGGACATGTACCGCCACGATCACCAGCGCACCGAGCAATAATAAAATCAAACTATCCCAGCGCAACGTAAGTGTGCCGAGTTGAAACGCTTCCTTCGGCAGCAACGCCGGAAACGGTTTGGGGTTGGAGCCATTAGGATAAAACACGCGCACGCTTTCGCGCAGCACGGTGCCGAGCATCAAGGTGATGAGCAAGGTATTCAACTGTGGCGCGCCCTTGAGCGGCAACACGATGAAGCGGCCGATGGCCGCGCCCAGCAACCCCATGCCTATGGTCGCCGCGAGAAAAACACACACCACTTGCAGCCAAGGCGACGCGATGCCTGCCTGTGAAACTCCCAGGTAGGCCACTAGCCCGGTGAACGCGCCGACCATCAACACGTCTCCATGGGAAAACTTGATGACGTCCAGCACGCCGAAAAATAGCGTGAAGCCGACGGCAACCAGCGCGTAAATCATGCCGAGCATGAGTCCGTTAAGAAGGTGTTGAGCGATTAAGCCGAAGTCCAAACGAAAGCCTTTTATTCAATAACTGAAATGAATCACCATCGAACCTTACGCGATTCGTAACAACGCATGGTAAATAGGCAGGCTGCGAGCCAATGGCCCGAGGCCACCCAGTACCAGCGCCGCTCTCAGGCAATGCACTGCCAGGCGCCAGTATCCATGCGCCTGCTGGCATGATCGTTCAGAATCACTCAGTACTATTTCCTGGCTAGCTTGCGTTTACCACTGGCGTACTCACTGCCCTCCCACAAGATCCATTTGCCGTCTTGAATCACGTATTTAGTGATCAGGTCCACGGTGTTTTGGCCGTGATCATCGAGGGTGACTTTGCCGATGATGGAATCGTAGTTTTTGGTCTTGCGCAATTCGTCGCGCACCTTCTTACGATCCGGGCCGACTTTCTCGATCACGTCCAACACCAAGTTCATTCCGGCGAAGGCAAATGCACCGTAAGCCTCGAACGGCTCGCCGTAATTTTCCTTTCTATAGCGTTCGACGAAGAATTTTCCGCCGGCGAGTTTTTCCGCCGGTGCGCCCTCTTGAAACGCGACCGTGCCTTCCGCCAGGTCGTTACCCAAACCTTCGATAAAGGCATCGGAACGGATGCCCGACGTGCCTTGGAACGCCGCTTTGACGCCGAACTTATCCATCTGTTGGCGAATGCGCACGCCGATCGGCGTAGTGCCGCCGAAATAAATGACGTCCGGTTTGAGGTCCTTGATTCTGGTCAACTCAGCGCTGAAGTCCTGCTGATCTGCGGTCACACCGAAGGTGCCCAATATCTGGCCGCCTTTTTCCTTGAGATATTGACTGAAGTATTTGTTGTGGCCTTTGCCATAATCCGTGGTGTCGTGAATTACCGCCCAGGTCTTGAATTTGAGGTCCGTCATCATTTTCGCGGCGATCTGATTCTGATTGATCATGGTGCCGTTGATGCGGTTGATCTCCTTGTGATCATTGCCGTATGTAATGTCCGGTAACACTGCGCCCCACACCACTACCGGCAAGCCGAATTTGTGATACACGTCGACCGTGCCGATGGCAACGGCCGAGCAGTAATGGGTTACGCCGGCGATGACAGATTTGTCCGCGGCGGCCTTGGTCGCAACTTGAACGCCGATGTTCGGCTTGCACTCATCGTCCAGCACAATCATTTCAAAGCTGTATTTCGCCTTCGGATCGGCGTTGCGCAAACGCACGGCGAGATCGGCCGAATTTCGCCCACCCAAGCCGTTCGCAGATAGGCCACCGGTGAGCGGGCCGATAAACGCGACTTTGACCGTATCCTTCGCGTTCGCGCCGAACGAGCAAATGAGTACGCCGAGAAAAATGCTCAGCCGAACGTCGTTCTGCTTGATCATATTTGTTCCTTCGAACTTACGCTGTTGATTTGCTTTCATGATTGCGAGGTTAACCAGCGGCGCGGCGTTGGTCAAGCCATTAGGAGTGCATTAACGGCCGGGCGGTCGGCGCGCAATGAATAATTCTGCACTGCGGCGGCAAGCGTTTAGTAAGGGTTTTTGAGGATATAATATTGGGTTGAGCTTATTGGAGTTTTTTATGCCCATCTACGGATACCGATGCACTTCCTGCGACTTCGAGCAAGAGTACCTACGAAAAGTCAACGCTATGCCGTTGACGGAATGTCCTCGATGCGGCAAACCGACTTTCGCAAAGCAGTTATCGGCCGCGGGCTTTCAATTGAAAGGGAGCGGTTGGTACGCCACGGATTTCAAGAACAACGGCAGCAAAGGGAAAGCCAGCAAGCCCGACAGCAAGCCTGAAACGAATTCGGACACCAAATCTGAGAGCAAGCCGGAAACGAAAACGGACACCAAGGCAGAAACCAAGTCCGAGAAAAAATCTGCGGATAAGTCAGCGAGCACCTCGAGTTCGAGTGGCGACTCGACCACTTCCTAGGTTGCGCATTGCGTAAATATTTCATTACCGGGCTGCTGGTTTGGATCCCGCTCATTATTACCGTGTGGGTTTTGACGCTCCTAAACGGCTGGATGGACGCAAGCCTGCTGTTGATCCCGAAATCGTATCGACCCGAAACCTTGCTTGGATTTTATGTGCCCGGGGTTGGCGTGGTATTGACCGTCGCGCTGTTATTCATCACCGGACTCCTGACCGCAAATCTGTTGGGCCGCAAGCTGATCCTTCTGTGGGAAAGTATGTTAGCGCACATCCCGGTCG
>JALYOK010000286.1 GCA_030856925.1 Pseudomonadota bacterium | reverse complement strand
CCTTCATCCGTTCACGCGCAAGCGCCATGTCCGCAGCGGAAGTTTTCTGTGTCTTCTTGATGAACGCGTGCAGGGCAACCAAAACGTGATCAGCAAAACAGAAGATCACGCGGGCAATGCGCTTACTCGGCAAGGTCGAGCGCACTTCCCAAAGACCCTCACCCAGGGCGCGGCACAGCGGCATGCCGACCGGCCAACGAAACTGCACGCGCATCAGATCCAACCCTACAGTTCTGCGATCCTCAATCGGCAGCGCCTTTAACCATTAACGCACAGGCTCCCGGTCAGAGGGCGAACGGTAAAACGAAAGCGGCGTGTGCGGCTGTATTGTTGGCATTCAATACGTTCAGTAATAATGTACTACGTAAAGTACAACACGGCAAGCCATTCGTGCGAGTTGCGTAGGTAGCACATCATATGTCCGGTGTAGGTAGCACATGAACTGTCCGGTTTAGGATGGCCCTCCAAAAAGGAGGGACGTCATGAGCCGGACTTGCGTGTTACTGGAGATCAGATAAATGAGTTTTGCTGAGGGGCGGCGGCTTTGTGACGCAATTTGAGTTGCCCTCTGGGCGGTAGAATTGGTCGGTTTTGACTTTCTAACGCGATCGGCCACTATCCCCATCCAGCTTGCCTGGTAGCATGGCATGTCCTGGAAGCCAATACCCATGCGGCTCCCAGGCATGCTAATCAATTTATTGGTGCGTAAGTGTTTTGAGATATTCGATGAGATCGGCGCGGTCTTTCGCGTCCGCCACGCCTACCGCCATAAATGTTCCGGGCACGCGCTGGATGGGATTGGCGATGAATTCGTCAAGGGTGCGTTCGTCCCAAAAGATTCCCGATTCGCTCAATGCCTTAGAATAGTGAAAGCCTTCGAGGACGCCGGCTTGGCGGCCGACAATATTGAAAAGGTGCGGCCCGGTCGGTCTATGTTGCGGCGTATCGCCGTGGCAGCCGACACAGAGTAAGAAAACTTTTTGCCCGGCGGCGGCAGCGCGCGATTGCGGCGCGTCTTCCGCGTGCGTACACGCTGCCCATGCCAACAGGGCGATCAATCCGGCGAGTTTTTTCATCGCTTCCCCAGTTGTGGTGATTAAGGCGGGAATTGTGCTTAGGGTTGGGTTTTGGACACAACTGTCTTTGCGTCCAATTGCCAACCGCCGCCCAGCGCCTTGACAAGGGCGACGCTGCCGATCATGCGCTGGCCGGCTAGCTGTGCCAGCAGTCGCTGATTGGCGAGGGTGGTTCGTTCCGTATCGATGACTTCAAGATAAGTGACGAGTCCGGCCTTATAGCGGCTGGTGGAGATTTGCGCACTCTTTTGCGAACTCGCTACGGCGCGGGCCTGAGCATTGCTCTGTTCGGCCATGATGCGTAACCCGGCGAGTGAGGATTCGACCTCTTGGAACGCCACCACCACGCGGCCTTGGTATTGGGCGCGGTTTTCGTCGAACGCCGCGTGGGCGCGCTCCAGGTTTGCTTTATTGCGGCCGCCTTCGAACACCGGTAGCACCATCCCGATTCCCAACGTCCAGATACGGCTGGACATGCTCGCGATTTCGCTCAGGTCTGCGCTCTCGAAGCCCGCTTGACCGGTCAATCGGATGGTCGGAAAAAATGCCGCCTTGGCGACGCCGATCTCCGCGTTGCGCGCAGCAAGGGCGCGCTCCGCCTCGGCAACGTCGGGTCGGCGCTGCAGCAATTCGCTCGGCAAACCTGCGGGAATTCTGGGAACGGCAGTGCGCAGTGGCAGTTCCGCCAACTTGAATTCGCTGGCGGACTTGCCCAGCAAAACGGCAATCGCGTTTTCCAGTTCGGCGCGGCGCTTACCGATGCCGATCAGCTCCGCTTCCGTGGCGGCGACTTCTGCTTCGCCGCGGCTGACGTCGAATTCGCTGGTAATGCCGCCGCGATAACGTGAGCGCGCCAACGCCAGTCCTTGCTTACGCAGCGCGATGGTGTTGCGCAGTATCACGCGCTCGGCGTCGAGCGAACGCAGCGCAAAATAGTTCTGCGCGATGTCGCCCGCCATGCTCAGTTCAACGGTCTGATAACCGTACTGCGCCGATTGCGCGCGCGCCACCGCCGATTCCGAGGCGCGCCGAAGCTTGCCCCAAAAATCGATCTCGTACGACATATCCAGCGGCGCCCGGAAGCGATTAGCGGTGTAGTCGCGCACCGGCGATCCCGGTTGTATCGGGCGATTGGCGGATTGCCTAGTGCGCTGGGCGTCGGGATCAAAGTTGACCGTCGGCAGCAAATCGGCATCGGTCACGCGCGCAATGGCGCGTGCTTGGCGTACCCGCGCGGCGGCCGCCTGCAATTGAAAATTGCCCGACAGCGCTTCTTCTTCGAGCTCGGTAAGCTTGCGGTCGCCGAATATCTCCCACCAGTTTTGCTGCAGTCGGATCGCGCCTCTATTTTCCGAAGTCGATTCTTTCCAGCCTTGCGTCGTGCTATCGACCGGCGCCTGATAGGTCGGCCCTACGACGCACGCGGACAGCAGGGTTGCAATGACAACAAAAGCAAAACTCAAACGGTGCTGCGCGATCTCCTCCATGCTATTACTTCACCTTGGTTTCGACGATATTCTCGGACGCCTTGGCCGCGGGCTGAGTAATAGGCTTGGGCGCAGCGGGCGTATCTTCGGGCTTTGCGACCGGCGAGGCGGCAGGTTTCTCGGGTTCGGTGACCTTCATGTTTACACTGACGCCGTCTCGCATCGCATCGGTCGGATTCGTGACGATCATATCCTTTTCGTTAACGCCGGAAAGGATCTCGATCTGCGTGCCGAAATCGCGACCGAGTTTGACCTTGCGCAACTGCACGGCGTTGTTCGCAATCGCCGCCACTTGCGGCCCGTCTTGGCGCACCATCAGCGTATTGGAAGGCAGCAAGATACTGGGCTCGGTTTGATTGAGCACAAATTTGACTTGAGTGAACATGCCGGCGGTGAGTTCCGCCTTGTCGTTCGGAAGATTGATTTCCGTCAGCAGCGTTTTCGATTGCGAATCGAGGGCGCCGGCGGTACGCAATACTTTCCCGGTAAACGGTGTTGGAAATTCCTTCAGCATAACGTTTACCGGCATGCCTATTTTGATCATTCGAATATGACTTTGCGGCACATTAATGTATAGCTTTAAGGTATCCGTCTTTGCTACCTTGAACATCCAGCGGTTCGGATCGGTGTTAGTGGCGCTGATCAATTGCCCGATCTCGACGTTGCGGCCGGTGATGGCGCCGGCGAACGGCGCATTGACTCGTTGAAACGATTTCATTTGGATCAGCCGCTCGACGCTGGCCTGGGATGCGGCGTAGTCGGCCTGTCGTGCCTTCACGGCGCTGAGTTTTTCGTCGACTTCCTGGGGCGACACGGCATTCTCTTTCAGCACCGCTTTCCAACGCTCAGCCGTCGAACGCGCCAGTTCCATGTTGGCTTTCACTTGCTGTTGATTGGCAAGCGCCTGTTTCAACTCGCGATCGATCTCCGGAGTTTCGATTTCGGCAAGTAGTTGACCTTGCTTAACTTGCGCGCCGATATCGACTAGCCATTGCTTCACATAGCCGTTGGTTCTCGCATAGATCAGCGCTTCCTGAATGGGCAGGAGCGTTCCGGGCAAGGTCAACTCTAGACTGGCTTTGGCGCGTTGGGCCGGCACCACCATGACGTTGGGCCGCGTGTCTTTTTGGATTTCGGCGATCGCCTTGCCGGCCTGCAAACGCGGCCACACGCCAAACAGAAATAATGCCCCCAGCAGCGCCACTAAGGCGAATGCGGAATACGTGCCCATTCTTTTTCGGCTGCCGCTCGGCGCCGTGGGTTCAGGCATGGCATGGGCCGAAGATGATGATTCGATTTCGTTGTTGTCTGGTTGCATGGTAAGGACCTTTTTGAATTACGCAGGCTGGGCCGTGGGCACGATCAGCGGTTGAACGGGGCGTTCACGGCGGCCGTGAATCAAACTAAATATGACCGGAACGAAGAGCAGTGTCGAAACGGTGGCGAAGATCAAACCGCCGATCACGGCGCGGCCGAGCGGTGCGTTCTGTTCGCCGCCCTCACCCCATCCCAGCGCCATCGGCACCATGCCGATAATCATGGCGCTGGCCGTCATCAACACCGGTCGCAGGCGAGTGAAGCCCGCCGCCAACGCCGCTTGCATCGCCGTCTTGCCGGACGTCAATTGCTCTTTGGCGAACGACACAATCAAAATACTATTGGCGGTCGCCACGCCGACGCTCATGATCGTCCCCATCAGTGACGGCACGCTGAACGTCGTTCCGGTGAGGAACAAGATCCAGACGATGCCGCACAGGGCGCCCGGCAAGGCGGTGATGATGATGAACGGATCAGTCCAAGATTGGAAATTGACGACCATGATGAAATACACCAGCATCGCGGCGAACAATATTCCAAAGCCGAGATTGGTGAACGCGGTTTTCATGCTTTCCACTTGACCGCGCACCTCGATCTTGATGCCCGGCGGGAGATTAGCGCAAATCGGATTGACGTCTTTCTTTACCTCGCCCTTTTCAGCGCTTTGTGGGGCGGGTTGCGCGGCGCCTTTGCCGAACAAGCCGCGAAACCAGCTTCCGCCGCCCGTTGATCGCGGTGGACAATATTCCGCCACCAGTTTATCTAATTGTGAAGCGACAGTGCCAAGGTCTGTGCCTTGGACGTTCGCGAACACATCGAAGGTCGGCTGGACGTTGGTGTGGCTGATAACCAGCGGGGTTTCTCTGCGCTCGATCGACGCAACGTTCGACAACATCTGTGAACCCGCCTGACCGCGCCCCGGCAGGTTGGTGCTCATGACGTCCTCGATTGAACTCAGCAGGTATTGCGGCGTTTGCACCGCAACCGGATACTGCAGCCCCGATTTCGGATCCGGCCACAAGTTGAAGTTAACCACCGCGCTGGACGACAAGGTGGTCAGCACGTTGTTCGCGACTTCGCGCTGCGTTAGACCCAGCTCGGCAGAACGCTGACGATCCACTGTGATCTGCAAGGCGGGGCCATTGGTGATTTGATGCACATGCACATCTACGGCGCCGGGAATGGCCGCCACTTTGTCTTTGACTTCTTTGGCGATCTTTGCGGTTAGCGGACTGCCACCGATAATCTGGACGTCGATCGGCGCCGGTAAGCCAAAGTTCAGGATTTGATTGACGATGTCGGCGGGCTGAAAGAAGAAATCGACGGTCGGGAAACGCTTCGGCAATTCCGCACGCAAGCGGCGAATGTATTCCTGGGTATTGAGTTTGCGTTCATGGCTGAGGGAAATCAGGATCTCGCCGTCGGCCGAGCTGATGGTCGGCGTGTCGGTAAAGGCCATGTTGATTGCCTGCGGCAGGCCGATATTGTCGAGGATTTGTCGGCGGTCTTCATCGGGAATAATTTCACGGATGACGTTTTCGACCTTGCCGAAAATTAACTCGGTTTCTTCCAAACGGGTTCCCGCCGGCACGGTGACGTGCATACGAATTTGCCCCGCATCGACCAGCGGAAAAAAGTCACGACCGACAAACGGCAGCACCATCATACTCACAACGCCAACCGCGCCGAACACCAAAAATATCGCCAGGCGATGAAACAATCCCCAATTCAACAGCTTTACATAGCCGTTGCGGAAACTTTCAAAACCCCGCTCGAAACCGTGATGGAACCGCACAAACGGGTTACGCGACGCACGCGCCGGTTGACCGTGCTCTTCCGCCTCTTTGACAAGGAGGTATTTCACCATCACCGGCACCAGGGTGCGCGACAGAACATAGGAGGCTAACATGGCGTACGCCACCACCAGCGCCATCGGGGTAAACAAAAACTTTGCCGGCCCGGTCAAAAAGATGACCGACACGAACACAATACAGATGGCCAAGGTCGACACGAATGCGGGCACGGCGATCTGCTGTGAGCCCTCGATAATGGCGTCCTCGAGGGGATGTCCCATCTCAATGTAGCGATGAATATTCTCGACGGCGACGGTGGCGTCATCCACCAGGATCCCCACCGCCAGCGCCAAGCCGCCGAGGGTCATGATATTTAGCGTTTCGCCGGTCAAATACATGACGCACAGCGAGGTGAGAATCGATAGCGGGATCGACACGGCGACGATGATGGTGCTCCGCCAACTGCCCAGGAACAACAGGATCATTAACGCCGTCAGACATGCGGCGATCAAGCCCTCCATCAACACGCTGTCGATGGCCGCTTTCACGAACACCGATTGGTCGAACAGTTCCTTGAACTGCATGTCCGGCGAAGCCGCGCGCACACCCACCAAGGCATTCTTGATGCCCTCGACAACATCCAAGGTGGACGCCGAGCCTGCCTTGAGGATCGTCAGCAAAGCCGAGCGGCGCCCCTCGTCGCGCACGATATTGGTCTGCACACCAAAGCCGTCGCGCACATTGGCGACATCGCGCAGCAAAATCCATGCGCCGTTGGCTTGTTGTTTGATCGGAATGTCGTTCAGTTCGTCGATACTGGTCGGATTGCTGTTGATGCCGACGATATAATCACGCTCGCCGATTTTCACCATGCCGGTCGGCAGATTGGAATTCTGCGCCGTCAGCGCTGCATTGATGTCGGTCATGGTCACGCCGCGGGCCGTCATCAACTGCGGATCGGCATCGATCTGGATCTGGCGCGGCTTGCCGCCATAGGGCAATGGCATGCGCGAGCCGCGCACCGGTGCGATCGCAGTGCGGACCTTATACAAACCGGTATCGTAGAGTTGTTGCTCGGACAGTTTGTTGCTCGCTAATGCGATCTGCAACACCGGCACGCTCGAGGCATCGTAGCGAAACACGAAAGGCGGTGTCGTCCCTAAGGGCATTCGGCGCAGAATGATCTGCGACAATGCCGTGATCTGCGACAGCGCCGAGCCGATGTCCACGGTCGGCTGAAAGAACACCTTGATGATGCATGCGCCGTTGACGGTTTGTGACTCGATCGACTTCACGTCATTGATGCCCGACGAGATCGTAAACTCGCTGAACGTGGTGATGTATTTTTCGAACTGTTGCGGCGGGATGCCCTGGTATTGCCATACCAATGCAACGACCGGAATCTTGATGGCCGGAAAAATATCCGTCGGCGTCTGTTTATAGGCGAGGCCACCCAGAATAAGGATCAACAACGCCATCACAACAAAGGTGTAAGGGCGGCGTAGCGCAAGTTTAACGATCCACATGACGAGGTTTCGCTTCCGAAGTGGGTTGTGTTACGA
>JALYOK010000269.1 GCA_030856925.1 Pseudomonadota bacterium | reverse complement strand
GGCGCGAAGCTCGCAGCGCTCGATCCGGTTCCGGCCAGACTGACGGCGACAGAAAAAAAGCTTGCGCGGACGTTGAAAAATTTGGAGTCCGCTGAAGCGCTGGTCGATACCCAGGAGCGGGACATCTCTCGATTGCACAAACGCACCGTATAGCTCTAACCGCTGACCATCGCCGTGAAAGATCGCGGAGCTGCAACTCATTTGCGGCGGGCACTGGAATTGGAACGGGGTATGAAACAAGGTGAACAACGACTCATGCATGAGGCCCGCGAGACCACGGGGCTGCCGCACTGATGTATTGCGCTCGACCGCGCCTCAGTGAATAGGAGCAGGTTTGCTTAACGATTCGATCGGCATTATTGCCGGAAGCCTCACGACCATCGCGTTCTTGCCGCAGGTCATCCATGTCCTTAAAACGAAATCGACGGAAGACATCTCTTTGGTGATGTATGTGGTGTTCACGACTGGAGTCGTATTCTGGTTGATATATGGTATTTTGCTCGGCGCTTGGCCGGTGATTATTGCCAACGTGGTAACGTTCATTCTGGCGTTGATTGTTTTGGTGCTGAAGTTAAGGTATGGGTGAAGTGAGCGGCGCAACTGCTCGGCATGATCCGCGCGATGCAATTCACACACCGGCGATGGCCGCGCGAGGCGCCTTTACTTGCATTGCCATGAGCCGCATCCAGATTGCCTCTTGGCAATGCAAGCCGTGAGAGGCAGTCCCCATGGGCTTCTCAAGCATGCCTATAAACTAATGTTCCTGCGCAGTGAGGATGCGACGGCCGCCGTTATAGCGGCGCGACCAGTAGGCGGAATTCATGCTGGAGATTTGAACTGCTTTGCCGGCGGCGGGTGCATGGATGAAACGGTGGTCGCCCAGATAAATCCCGACGTGCGAGAACGCGCGTTTGAGCGTATGGAAAAAAACCAAGTCGCCGGGTCGCAATTCGCTGCGCGCGACGGGCTGACCCTCGGCGCTCATGGAGGCGGAATCGCGCGGCAAGACCACGCCCGCCGCTTCTCTGAACACATGAAAAACGTAGCCGCTGCAATCCCAGCCCGTCTCCGGCGACACACCGCCATATTTGTACTTCACGTCGATAAATGCGAGCGCGTGAAAGATTAATTCTTGCGTGCGATCGATCCCCGCTGAAGAGGCATGCGTTTGTTGGTCGTCCTTAGCAAAAACCGCAACCGGCGGCTGGATCGCTTCACCGGCCCGGGAGTGGTCCACAATTAGCAACAGCACGAAAAACATAGAATGCTTGGTCCACATAGGCGAATATTGGCGGATTTGTTTCACGGCCGTCAATTAAACAGCACACCGTGCTCGATCCGATGTTGAGTTCAGAAGACATCGGTCCAGACCCGTGCCGCGATCGATTTGCTTCCCGCAGTCAGTTTCGAAATAATGACGCCTCCGTACCTTAGAAGCAAAATATGAGCACAACTGCCCCCTATGGCGCCTGGCGTTCGCCGATCACGTCCGATCTCATTGCCGGCGGCGCGGTGCGCTTTAGTTCGTGCAAAGTGGCGGGCGACAAAATCTTCTGGCTGGAAAGCCGTCCGGCCCAGGGCGGGCGCAATGCCCTTGTATTCCGCAATTCCAATGGCGCGATTGCGGACATCACCCCCCCGAATTTCAACGTGCGAACCCGCGCCCACGAATACGGCGGCGGCGCTTTCGCGGTGGATGCCGACGGTGTGTATTTTTGCAACGACGCCGATCAGCGCATCTATCGTCAAGCTTGGGGCGAGATGCCTGTTGCGCTGACACCGGCGGGCAAACGCCGCTATGCCGATCTTCATATCGACGCGCAACGCAAATCATTGATCGCGGTTTGCGAAGATCATGGCGTTGCAAATGGCGAACCGGAGAATTCTCTAATCGAGATCACCCTTGCCGATGGGAAAATTTCCGCGTTGGCATGCGGCTATGATTTTTATTCCTCGCCCCGCTTGAGCCCCGACGGCCGCGCCCTCGCCTGGCTGTGCTGGCGGCATCCCAACATGCCGTGGGATGGTACTGAACTGTGGCTTGCCGAGCGCGGCGCCGGGGGCGCGTTGATGAACCCCAAGCACGTAGCGGGCGGCGAAGAGGAGTCGATCTTTCAGCCGGAGTGGTCAGCCGCTGGCGAACTCTATTTTGTCTCAGATCGATCCGGATGGTGGAATCTTTATCGATTGCGCAACGACAACATCGAAGCCGTACATCCCATGGCGGCGGAATTCGGATTGCCGCAATGGGTATTCGGTCTGTCGACCTATGCCTTCGCCGGTCGCGATCAGATTGTCTGCAGTTATGCGGTGCATGGCGTATGGCGTCTCGGTAAAATCGATCTGAATTCCGAAACGCTGACAGAAATACTCTCATCCTTTTCCGATATAGGGTTTCTTTCGGCCGACTCTAGCCGGGTCGCCTTCAGCGCGGCGTCGCCGACGGATGTCGACGCGGTCATCGAGATCGATCTTGCCAGCGGAAATATGGAAACGATTCGCCGCGCGAGCGACGCCGTGATCCCCGCGCAGAACTTTTCAACACCGCAGGGGATCGAGTTCGCCACCGACAACAACGTCACTTCGTTCGGGTATTTCTATCCGCCCCACAATCCGAATTTCGCCGCGCCTAACGAAGAACGGCCACCCCTTATCGTGATCAGCCACGGCGGACCCACATCGGCGACAACCAATGCACTCAAGCTCGGCATTCAGTATTGGACCAGCCGCGGCTTCGCCGTGCTCGACGTGAACTACGGCGGCAGCAGCGGGCTCGGGCGGGAATATCGCGGGCGGCTGAACGGTGCGTGGGGAGTGGTCGATCGCGCGGACTGCGTCAACGGCGCTCGTCATCTGGTCGAGCGCGGCCACGTCGACGGCGAGCGTCTGATTATCCGCGGTAGCAGCGCCGGCGGTTACACAACTCTGTGCGCGTTGACCTTTGCAGACTGCTTCAAAGCCGGCGCGAGTTATTACGGCGTTAGCGATCTCACGGCGCTCGCCAAGGACACTCACAAATTCGAATCGCGTTATTTGGATCGTCTGGTCGGGCCTTATCCCGCGGCCGCGGCAATTTATCGGGAGCGTTCACCGATCAACTATGTCGATCGTTTGAACGCGCCGGTGATTTTCTTGCAGGGACTCGAAGATAAAGTCGTCCCCGCGAGCCAAGCAGAGACCATGGTTGTCGCGCTGAAACGTAAAGGCTTGCCGGTGGCTTATATCGCCTTTCCCGGCGAGCAGCATGGATTTCGCCGCAGCGAGACGTTGAAGCGGGCGCTCGACGCCGAGTTATATTTCTATGCCAAGGTGTTTGGCTTCAATTTACCCGATACGATCGAGTCGATTGCCATCGACAATCTGGCGTAACGGCGCAAGGGCTCTATGGACATGATTGCCTCGGCTTTCGCCGCCAGCGGCCCGCTCGCGCAAGCGTTGCCCGACTATAAGCCGCGTGCCCAGCAAATCGAAATGGCGGCAGCCATCGCCAATGCCATCGAAAGGCAAACCGTATTGATCGCCGAAGCGGGCACCGGCACCGGCAAGACCTTCGCTTATCTGGTCCCGGCACTGCTGCTGGGCGGCAAAGTCATCATCTCGACCGGCACCAAGACCTTGCAGGATCAATTGTTCGATCGCGATATTCCGTCAGTCAGAAAAGCGCTTAAAGTGCCGGTCAAGGTTGCGTTGCTCAAAGGCAGGGCGAACTACGTTTGTCATTATTATTTGGATCGGGCGCAGCATGAAGGGCGATTTATGAGTCGCAGCGATGTACATTCGCTGCAAGAGATCGCGGCGTTCATCCGCGTCACGAACACGGGCGATAAAGCGGAACTAGGCAGTGTGCCCGAGACCTCGGCCGTGTGGTCACAAGTGACCTCGACTCGCGACAATTGCCTCGGGCAAGACTGTCCGTTTCATCGCGATTGTTTTGTGCTGAAAGCGCGCAAAGCCGCACTGGAAGCCGATATCGTGGTGATAAACCATCATCTTTTTTTCGCCGACGTGATATTGCGTGATGAAGGATCAGGGGAGTTATTGCCGGCGTGCAACACGGTTATTTTCGACGAGGCCCATCAGTTGCCGGAAGTGGCGACTTTATTTTTCGGCGAGAGCGTTTCCAGCGCTCAGTTGGTTGAACTGGCGCGGGACACCCGGGTTGAAGCGGCGGGTGGCGCCAAAGATTTCGCGGCGTTGCCGAAGGCGGCCGACGATTTGGAGCGCACCGCGCGAGAGCTCCGTCTTGCTTTTCCGCCGCTTTCAGGCGCGAACTCCCGCCTCCAATCGCGCGCGCTGCAGCAACACCTGGAATTTCTGCCGAGCCTGGAAAAGCTCGCGAGCGTGCTCGCAGGTTTCAGCGAGCTATTACAAAGCCAAGCCGAGCGCAGCGAGGGTTTGAAGAATTGCTCGGCGCGAACGATGGAAATACGGCAGCGTCTGCAACGTTGGCGCGACGAGGGCGATGCAAATCGCGTGCGCTGGGCGGAACTGTTCGCGCAATCGGTGCAGCTCAATGCTGCCCCGCTGGAAATCGCGGAGATATTTCAGCGTCAGCTCGCAAGCCATCCGAAGGCGTGGATCTTCACTTCCGCGACCTTGGCGGTGCGCGATGATTTTCGCCACTATCAGAGCGAGATGGGATTGGCCGACGCCGTTACTCGTTCGTGGGGGAGCCCGTTCGATTTCGAACGGCAAGCGTTGCTCTACGTACCGGTTAACATGCCGGAACCGAATTCGCCGGAATACACTCGAGCCGTAGTCGCGGCGGCGCTGCCGGTAGTTATGGCCGCCGGTGGCCGCGCCTTTCTGCTCTTTACCAGTCTGCGCGCGATGAACGAAGCGCGAGAATTGGTGCAGGAACATTTCGCTGAACATGGCATCAAATATTCCTTGCTGGTGCAAGGCGATCGGCCCAAGGCCGAACTGTTGTCGCGCTTTCGCGAGCTCGGCAACGCCGTATTGATCGGCAGCCATAGTTTTTGGGAGGGGGTCGACGTCAAAGGTGAGGCGCTATCGATCGTCGTCATAGATCGCCTACCGTTCTCGCCGCCGGACGATCCGGTAGTCGCGGCGCGCATCGAGGCGCTGAACAAGCTGGGCCGCAGCGCCTTCATGGAATATCAGTTACCGGAGGCGATCATCACCTTGAAGCAAGGAGCGGGACGCTTGATACGCGATGAGACCGATCGCGGCGTGCTGATGATTTGTGACCCGCGCTTAATCTCGAAGGGCTATGGCCGCCGCATTTGGCAAAGCCTGCCGCCGATGAAACGCACTCGAGATCTAGCGGAGGTCGAGGCGTTTTTCCGCGCTCCGTCGAGTGGTTCAGGTTAACACGCTTTTCAACAGTTCTATCGTCCACGCAACACCAAACCCAGTCACATCGCTCGCCACAGCTCCTAGTCCACCCTTGTGGCTGCTGGCGGAAAGATCCATGTGTATCCAAGGCCGGTCGTCGATGAATTTCGACAGAAAGCGCGCCGCCAAAATGTGGTCGGCGTTGCCGTCGTCGCTGCATTGCTTAACATCGGCGATTTTGCTTTCGAGAGCGGCGTCATAGTCGGATTCCAGAGGAAACGCTGTGACGCGTTCGCCACTGACGGTTCCGGCGCGGATTGCGCGTTCTTGCCATTCGGGGCGATTGGTGAAAATACCGCTCATGCGCGTGCCGAGCGAGACATGCATGCTGCCGGTGAGGGTGGCGTAGTCGACGATGAGATCCGGTTTGGCGCGTGACGCCAACGTCAGCGTATCGGCCAGAACCATGCGACCCTCCGCGTCGGTGTGGACGATTTCGATGGTCGTGCCGTTCAGCGCTTTGACCACATCGTTTTGTTTGTAGGCTTGCGGGCTGATATGGTTTTGCGCGAGAGCAAGCCAGCAGTCGATATTCACCGGCAGTTTTAAGGTCGATGCCGAGAGCAGCGCGCCCAGAGCCACTGCCGAGCCATTCATGTCTTCGTGCATGCCGTACATATACTTTGCCGGCTTGAGATTGTGGCCACCGGTATCGAAGCAAATGCCCTTGCCGACCAGCGCAATCGTTTGCTTGGCATTCTTTCCGCGATAACGCAAATGAATAATAGAAGCATCGTCTTCGGCACTGCCTTGTGCGACGGCAACGAATGCGCCGGCGCCGAGCTTGCGCAGTTTTTTCATGTCGAAGATTTCTTGCGACCAATCCCATTCCTTGGCGAGGACGGCGATGCGCTTGCGATAGTGCGCCGGTGTAAGTTCGTTCGGCGGCAATAGGGTGAGCGCGCGGGTGAGGGTATTGCCCGCGGCGATCGCGGCCTCGACTTCTCCGCTGTCCGCGAGGGTCGCCCCGAACAGGCCGATCTCTTTCAGGGATTTTTTCTGCGATTTTTTCTTTCGTTGCGGCAACTTGGCGCTGTTCAACCAGCCCGCGTAGATCGCGAACCGCGCGGCCTGTTCACGAAAAGCCGGTTCGCCGTAGGCACTCACGGCAATTCTCTCGGCGCTTTCTTGCAACAATAGCGCCAGTGCTTTGCGCAGCGAGGTATGTTGCTCGAACACTGGTTTCGAGGGATCGACCATTGCCCACGCCGCCAGCGCGCCGCTGCCGATTTCGCCGGCCAGCGGTGTGGTGGCGAGTTCATCGGCCTTCATGCCGCGGCGCTTAAGCATGGTCTTGAGCGTATCGAGCCCGACAATGGATGCATCATCGATGATCATCTTGCCATGGGGCAAGATGCACAGAACATGCTGATACTGTCTAATGTCGCGCGGCGAAAACGGCGTTTTATGTTGAATTAGTTTTGGGGGCATGAGCGTTCATGAATCCATGGTTGCGATTAAGTTCGACAGACAGACGCCAGACTTGCGCTCTTTTCGCTGTGAAGGAATAATCTATATAACGAAACTGGCCTGGGAGCCAGTATCCACGCGCTTCTTCAGGCGCCCTCTTGATGTCGAGAGGTGCGCATGGTAGAGATCAGGATTTTGGCTGCGACGGTTCGAGTGTGACATCGTCTCCGATGCCGCCCTTCAATGCCTTAAGTTCGCTTTCCACGCGTTCTTGGGATTTCGCCAGCATCTCGATGAGGCTTAGCACCTTGGAAAACTTGCTGTCGAATTGGCCGGCGTCGGCCAGGGTCGGCGATATCACGCCCGGGCCGGCTTCGCTCAGCGTCGGGTCCGCCTGAACTTTGGCTTGCAGGAGCGCGGCTTCTGCGTCCCCGCTCGGTTGCCCGATACCGGAACGCAGGGCTTCCAGTTCTTGTTCGCGCTGCGTCAGCCGCGTTTGCCAGGCGCGCTCAATATCGGCAATGCGCGCTGCGTGATGAATGCCGCGAACTAAATAGCCGGCGACGGAACCGATTACCGCGGCGGCGAATATAAAGAAAACTATCTGAGAGGCAAGGGCAACCATGCTTACTCCTGAACTTGAAATTCGATCCGGCGGTTTTGCCGCTGCCCATCAAAGCTACTATCATCGGCGATAGGCAGGGACGAACCGTAGCCCACCGCTTGGATACGATTGCTCGTGATGCCTTTGCCGACCAAATATTTTTTTACTGTTTCGGCGCGGCGCTGGCTCATGCGAAGGTTTTTTGTTTCAATTCCATTGCTGTCGGTATGGCCGCCGATTTCGATGTTCGCATCGGCATCGGCCTTTAAC
>JALYOK010000262.1 GCA_030856925.1 Pseudomonadota bacterium | reverse complement strand
CCGTCTGGCTTCGTTGCTCGTCGTTGCATAGAGCCCGCTATGCGGCCTCCTCGCGCCTCGCCAGACGAAAAAATCCATCATTTTTATTTGTCCCGTTATTTATGGCGCACTACACTAGGATTTAGGGGTAACGCTAGGCCGCTACATCTTGTTGGCGAGACGATTTCTTTCTGGCATGGACGAGCGCCGCTTCCCGTACCCACGCGCCTTCGTCGTAGGCGCGCTTGCGGGTGGCGATGCGTTCGCGGTTGCAGGGGCCGTTGCCTTTAATCACTTGAAAAAATTCTTCCCAGTCGATGGCGCCGAAGTCATAGTGGCCGCGTTCCTCGTTCCAATTGAGATCCGGGTCCGGGATTTTGAGGTTCAGGTAGTCTGCTTGTTTAACGGTTTGGTCGATGAATTTTTGGCGCAGCTCGTCGTTGCTGTTGAGTTTGATCTTCCAGCGCATGGACTGGGCGCTGTGGACCGACGCCTCGTCCGGCGGGCCAAACATCATCACTGCCGGCCACCACCAGCGGTTCAGCGCATCCTGCGCCATGGCTGTTTGTTCGGCCGTGCCCTTGGATAGGACCATCATAATCTCGAAGCCCTGGCGTTGGTGGAAGCTTTCTTCCTTGCATACGCGCACCATCGCGCGTGCGTAGGGTCCGTACGAGCAACGCTGTAGCGGCACTTGGTTCATAATCGCCGCGCCGTCGACCAGCCAGCCGATGGCGCCGATGTCGGCCCAGGTGAGGGTCGGGTAATTGAAGATGCTGGAATATTTCGCCTTGCCGTTGTGTAGCGCCTCGATCAACTCGCCGCGGGACACGCCGAGAGTTTCCGCCGCGCAATAAATGTAGAGCCCGTGGCCGGCTTCGTCTTGCACCTTGGCGAGCAGAATCGTCTTACGTTTCAAGGTCGGCGCGCGGGTGATCCAGTTTCCCTCCGGCAACATGCCGACGATTTCCGAGTGGGCGTGCTGGGACATTTGCCGGATCAGGGTCTTGCGGTATTCCTCGGGCATCCAATCCTTCGGCTCGATCCGGATGTCGGCGTCGATGCGCTTTTGAAAAGCCTGTTCCTCCGGGCTCATGTCCACAGGAGAAGGAATGTCTTTGTTATCGTCGATTACTTGTGCGTACATTTAACTCTCCTAAGCAGCCCCAGTTTCCGGTAACTGTCGGTGGCGGTCAAGATCAATTGCTCGCTTCGCCACGCGCCATATGGGGTGCGGCTGCCGGCCCATGCCATGCCGGGAGCCGCACCGGTTAAGCCTCGTGGCGGCATCGTATTTAAGAATTTGTAAGCCTGATCCGATTCGCGTTCCTCACTTCAGACAGTTTTCAGCTTTTCGGAGTTTCCGCGTTTTCCCGCAAAAACTGCAGCAGCAAGGCCGTGACTTTTTCCGGTTGCTCCTGTTGCACCCAATGCCCTGCGCCATCGAGCAAGTGACACCCCCACATCTTCGTCAATAGCGACTGCTGCATTCTCTCGAAGGCGCCCGGATTCTGATGGATTCCCCAATCGCTGCTGCCGGCGATGAAGCACGACGGAACATCGATTGTCCGCCCAGCAAAAAGCTGCAATTCGGCAGCGATCTTGTCATCCGTGAAGCAGCGATACCACTGCAGTCCGCCCTGAAAACCATTGCGTGCGTACTCCGAAACATACACGGCAAGCTCATCGTCGGTCAGCCATTTGCACGCGGAAATTTCAGACGGCGACGGCATTTCCCGCGCTACGGTCTGTGGCATATCCTGATCGAGATCCATGATGTAGTAAGTGGGCATCTTCGCCAACTCAGAAGCGCTCCACGCGCTGAGCGGAAACGGCCGATTCTTTTTCCAGTCGGCGCTTTTGTGGTGATAATAGGCGCGGAGAAAGGCATGCAGGCCCTGCGGGCTTTCGCAGAGTTGGCGGTTGGCTTCCCGGGTCGAGAAATACCATTGATAGTGTTTGCGAGGCTGCGGCAGAGCCGCCAATTCCGCGTGAATGTCGTGCTGCGCGGGGCTTTCGGATTTGCCATTCGCAGTATTGAACGGAAGAGTCGGCGGACCCGAAAACGGCGCGCTCATCATAACTACCGAGCGGAACACGTCCGGTCGTATCAGCGCGCACCAGGCAGCCACGATGGATCCCGAATCGTGTCCGAACAACGCCGCAACGGAGCGATGGCCCAGCGCCGATACCAGACCGAGCGCATCCTTTACGATGTTCACGATGCGAAAGGACGCGACATCGCCGTCGTAGTCACCATCCCATCCTGTCGTGCGCCCGAATCCCCGTTGGTCGGGTGCAATCACGTGATATCCGGCGGCAGCAAGAGGCAACATTACCTTGCGCCAACTGTAAGCAAGTTCCGGGAAGCCGTGCAGCAGGAGCACCAAAGGCCGGCCTTGAGTTTCGAACCCGGCTTCCAGAAAATGCATCGCCAAGCCGTTGCCATTGTCCGCGAAGCGGGAACGGATGCCAGTTGGCAGCGAAGTCTGACCATATGCAACGGATTCGTTCATTTTCGTCTCGGTTAATTTAGTCAATCGCGGGATAACACGGGGCGTTGAAAGTGTATCAGTTTGCGACAACAAAAAACTTTTCGGGATGCGCCAAATGGTCACAGGTTAGCAAGCGGGGGCCGGGGAATCGGGCATGCGCTCTCGTAGGCTCGCGCAGCGCGCAGCACCAGCGCATCGCCGAACATCGGGCCAACGATCTGCAGCCCGATCGGCAGGCCGTCGGATGTGAGTCCGCAAGGGATTGTGCAGGCTGGCTGCTGGGTCAGATTGAACGGGTAGGAGAACGGCGTCCAGCCGAGCATCGTCGCGGGGTCCATCGTGCTATGCCCGGCGGGCAGGGCGTCGAACGCCGGCACCGCGACCGACGGTGTGAGCAACAGATCGTGGCGCCGCATGAACTGGCGCATGTGCGCGCCAAGTTCGCCGCGGCGCAGGTTTAGCCGCTGCACGTCGAGCGCACTCAGGCGTTCACCGAAACGCGCCTCGGCGCTAAAGTCAGGATCGGTCACGGCCTGCTGCTGCGGCGTCAGCGTGTTCCACAAGGTCCACGCGCCGACGAACCATAACCCGCTCGTGATCTCCAGCGGATCTTCGATACCGGGGTCGACCTGCTCGACGCGCGCGCCCAGCGCCTCAAACTGGCGCGCGCCGGCGTCCACCGCGGCGGCAACCTCGGAGTGCACGTTCTTCGCATAGCCGAGCGTCGGCGAGTAGGCGATCGTGACGCCGCGCACGCCGTCGTCCAGGCCCACCGTGAGGTCGGCGCCGTCGGGCGGCAGCGAGGTCCAGTCGCGCGCGTCGGGACGCTTGATCGCGTTCATCATCAGCGCGGCGTCGCGCACGCTCATGGTGTGCGGCCCGAGGTGCGCGACCGAGCCGAACGGCGACAGCGGATACATCGGAACGCGCCCGAAGCTCGGCTTCAGGCCGAAGTTACCGCAGAACGCCGCCGGGATGCGCACGCTGCCGGCGCCGTCGGTGCC
>JALYOK010000244.1 GCA_030856925.1 Pseudomonadota bacterium | reverse complement strand
CTATTGCCCAAGAAAGCGGCGAAATATGGACCGCTCAGCGCCTTTTGCAGCCGATTTCCTTTAAGTCCGACAGGCTCCTAGAGGCTTTCAACCGTCCAGGCGGACTTTCAATTTGTCGCCCCATTTTGCCCTGAGCTTGTCGCCGGGTTATCGTCTGCAGCATTCGACATTGAAGAAGTCGAAGCGAACGGATGGCTCCAGCTTCGCCAGCCCCATACCTCAGATACTGCTATCATATTTTCGTCGATTTAATTTCTAACAAGGGCGATGAACGTTTGTATCGTGGGGGCCGGCGCGATCGGCGGCTTCTTAGCCGTTAAACTTGCTTTAGCAGGCGCGAAAGTGACGGCGATCATGCGCGGCGCGAATTTGGCTGCAGTCAAGGCGAACGGCTTGACGCTGATCGAAGAGGAGAATGAGCATCACGTCCGCGATGTCGTTGCCACCGACAACCTCGCAGAGGTCGGGCCGCACGATCTGGTGATTCTGGCGATGAAGGCTAATCAAGTCACGCCGGTCGCAAAGCAGCTTGCGCCGCTCCTTCGCGCTGACACTCCTGTCGTCACGATGCAAAATGGTATTCCCTGGTGGTATTTTCAGAAGCATGGCGGCGAGTTTGATGGCCGATGTATCGAGAGCGTCGATCCCGGCGGAGTGATCGCCGAAGCGATTGCCGTTGACCGGGTCATCGGCTGTGTGGTCTATCCGGCCTGCGAAATCGTCGCGCCCGGCGTCATACGCCACATTGAAGGTAATCGCTTTCCGGTGGGTGAACTCGACGGCGCAGAAACGTCCCGCGTGGCTGCTATCGCTTCGCTGTTCAAAAAAGCTGGACTGAAGTCTCCGGTGTTGACCGATATTCGTTCTGAAATTTGGCTAAAGCTTTGGGGCAATCTGACTTTCAATCCTATCAGCGCGTTGACCCACGCCACGTTGGTCGACATCTGCCGGTTTCCGCCGACCCGCGCGCTTGCAGTTAGTCTGATGACCGAGGCTCAGACGATCGCGAACAGACTCGGCATCGAATTCCGCGTGACGCTGGAACGCCGCATCGCCGGCGCGGAAGCGGTGGGCAAACACAAGACCTCGATGTTGCAGGATGTCGAGGCGGGGCGCATGCTGGAGATCGATGCGCTGGTAGGCTCGGTAATCGAACTCGGTCGATTGACTCAAACGCCGACGCCACATATCGATGCTGTTTACGCTTGTGCGAGTTTGCTGGCGAACATGTTGCGCGAATCGGGTGGTCGTTTGACGCTTACTCAATGAATACATTCTCAACGCTAACCGAACTCCTATCTATCGGCGACCCATCGCGAACCGCCATCACCGGGCCGGGCCGCTCACCGCTCACTTTCGCCCAACTGCGCGGGCTAGCCGGTGCAACCATCGCGGCGCTGAATCGAGCGGGCATAGGCCGAAACGACCGCGTGGCCATCGTATTGCCCAATGGTCCGGAAATGGCGAGCGTGTTTATCTGTGTCGCCGCGGGCGCAACCGCCGCGCCGCTCAATCCGGCATATCGCGCCGAAGAGTTCGAGTTTTATCTCACGGATTTGGGTGCGAAAGCGTTGATCGTCGCGAGCAACGACGACACGCCGGCGCGCGCCGTAGCAAAGCGCTTGAACGTTCCTGCGATTGAATTGCACGCCGATTCCGCTGGCCCGGCCGGAAATTTTTGGCTGATCGCGGAGCAGGGCGCGCAGACTGCGACATCGAGTTCCGGCCCGGCCGCGAGCGACGACATCGCGCTCATCTTGCACACCTCGGGCACTACCTCGCGGCCGAAGATCGTCCCGCTCACCCAGCGCAATGTCTGCGCGTCGGCGCGCAACGTGCGCGACACCTTGCGCTTCACCGCCGAGGATCGCGGCATCAACATCATGCCGCTGTTCCACATTCACGGCTTGATCGCCGGACTGCTCGCGCCGCTCGCGGCCGGCAGTCAGGTGCATTGCACGCCAGGTTTCAACGCGTTGAAATTTTTCAGTTGGATGAGCGAGACGAGGCCGACTTGGTACTCCGCGGTGCCGACTATGCATCAAACCATTTTGGCGCGCGCGGCGAATAACGTCGACATCATCGCTGCGAATCGGCTGCGCTTCATCCGCTCGTCGTCCGCATCGCTGCCCCCGCAAATATTGCTGGAATTGGAAAAGGTATTCAACTGCCCGGTGATCGAGTCCTACGGCATGACCGAGGCCGCGCATCAAATGGCGAGCAATCCATTGCCGAGCAGCAAGCGTATTCCGGGCAGCGTCGGCGTCGCCGCCGGCCCCGAGGTGACGATTATGGACGAGGCGGGACAAATCTTGCCGCCGGGCAATGTCGGCGAAGTAGTGATCCGCGGCGAGAACGTGACGTATGGTTACGAGAATAACGCCGAGGCCAACGCCGACGCGTTCACCCATGGATGGTTCCGGACGGGCGATCAAGGCGTGATGGACGCCGAAGGCTATCTCACCCTTACCGGCCGGCTAAAGGAAATTATCAACCGCGGCGGCGAGAAAATTTCGCCGCGCGAAGTGGACGAGGTGTTGCTGGATCACCCGGCGGTCCAGCAGGTCATTACCTTCGCCATGCCCCACGACAAGCTTGGCGAAGACGTCGCCGCCGCCGTGGTGTTGCGCGATGGCGCAAGTACGACGGAGCAGGAGTTGCGCCACTTTGTCGGCCAGCGACTCGCGGATTTCAAAGTGCCGAGAAAGATTATATTCCTCGACGAGATACCGAAGGGCGCGACCGGCAAATTGCAGCGCATCGGGCTCGCGACGAAGCTTGGGTTTACTTGATCGAACGGGACGCCGCCAGAAGCAGAATAAATATACCGTTCAGCACTGAAAAAGGGCGCTAACCGGCGCCCTTTTTCATGCGATGGTGCGAACTTTAATGGACGGCCTTGAGTTTTGGCGAATCGTGAAACTGCGCTTCTTCCGTCGAGCCCGTTAACGCGGTGACTGAGGACTGGCCGCCTTGGATAACAGTGGTGACATCATCGAAGTATCCGGTGCCCACTTCGCGCTGGTGTTTCACGGCGGTAAAGCCTTTTTCGGCGGCGGCGAATTCTTTTTGCTGGAGTTCAACGAAGGCGGTCATGTTGTCGCGAGCATACCCGTAAGCGAGTTCGAACATGCCGTAATTCAAAGCGTGGAAACCAGCTAGGGTGATGAACTGGAATTTGTAGCCCATGGCGCCGAGTTCGCGTTGAAATTTGGCGATGGTGGCGTCGTCCAAATTGCGCTTCCAGTTAAATGACGGCGAGCAGTTGTAGGACAGCAACTTGGCGGGGAATTTCGCGTGAATCGCGTCGGCGAATTTCTTGGCGAATTCGAGATCCGGGGTGCCGGTCTCGCACCAGATTAAGTCAGCATAAGGCGCATACGCTAGTCCGCGCGAAATCGCTTGATCGATGCCGTTCTTGACGCGGTAAAAGCCTTCTGCGGTGCGTTCCCCGGTGATGAAGGGTTTATCGTTATCGTCGACGTCGGAGGTAATGAGATTTGCTGCTTCCGCGTCGGTACGCGCGAACAGCAAGGTCGGCACGCCCATGACATCAGCCGCCAAACGCGCGGCGATAAGTTTTTGCACGGCGTCTTGCGTGGTAACCAGCACTTTGCCGCCCATATGGCCGCATTTCTTGGCGCTGGCCAATTGATCTTCGAAATGCACACCGGCGGCGCCGGCCTCGATCATGGCTTTCATCAATTCGAACGCATTCAACACGCCGCCGAAGCCGGCTTCGGCATCGGCCACGATCGGCGCGAAATAGTCCATATCGCCTTTGCCTTCCATGTGCTGGATTTGATCGGCGCGCTGGAATACGTTGTTGATGCGGCGAACCACGTGGGGTACGGAGTTGGCGGGGTAGAGGGATTGGTCGGGATACATTTCGCCGGCGATATTGGCGTCGGCGGCGACTTGCCAGCCGGAGAGATAAATCGCCTTGAGCCCTGCTTTTACTTGCTGCATGGCTTGGTTTCCGGTTAAGGCGCCTAGGGCGTTGATGAAGGGCTCGGTGTTGACTAGCTGCCACAATTTTTCCGCGCCGCGGCGGGCGAGGGTGTGCTCGATATGGAGGCTGCCCCGAAGGCGCACGACGTCTACCGCCGAGTAGCCGCGTTTCAGATTTTTCCAACGGGGATTATCGGCCCATTGTTGATTGAGTTGTGCTGCTTGGGTTTCGCGATCCATCGTATTCTCCAGTTCAGTCAATCGGTATTACAGTGTTTAGCATAACGGCAACCATAAAAATAGTGCGATGCAACAATTTACTCGCAATAGCTCACCTTCGCTATAACAACGCCTCGGCTGCTATGACAATGCCGTCCGCGTCTGCATATAGCCACTGACCGGGTAAAAACTTAACGCCGCCGAACGCCACGGGAATGTCGATGTCTCCGATGCCGTTCCTCAGGCTGCGCAGGGGATGGGTATTGAGCGCGCGGATGCCGACATCGATCTTGTCAAGTTCCAGCGAGTCGCGCACGCAGCCATAGACAATTACACCGCTCCAGTTGTTTTGTTGCGCCAGCCATGCCAATTGATCGCCGACAAGCGCGCAGCGCAAACTGCCGCCACCATCGACCACCAGTACATACCC
>JALYOK010000213.1 GCA_030856925.1 Pseudomonadota bacterium | reverse complement strand
GGTGGGCGCCGGGACGGATCTTCGAGATGCCCAGCCACATGCATTCGTAGGTGATGTCGCCGAGGCGCCTGGCCAGGATCGACGGCTGGCCGGCATAGAACATGCGGCTGGTGTCGCCGTGGTAACCGTCCTTGATGATGGTGACGTCGATATTCACCGCGTCGCCGTTCTTCAGCACCTTGTCGCCGGGGATGCCGTGGCAAACCTGATGATTCACCGATGTGCAGATGGACTTGGGATAGGGCTTGTGGCCCGGTGGCGCGTAGTTCAACGGCGCCGGGATCGTATGTTGCACATTGACGATGTAGTCGTGGCACAAGCGATCCAACTCGGCGGTTAAAATGCCGGGTTTGACATGGGGCGTGATGTAGTCGAGCACCTCGGCGGCGAGCCGGCCGGCAATGCGCATTTTCTCGATTTGTTCCGGCGTTTTAGGGGCGATGGACATTGGCTGCGAAAGGGGAGGTAAACGGGGGTGGACGCCTGGTCATTATATCAAGCCGGTCCCCCGGACTCAGGCCGTCGGAAACCGATAGGATTTAAAGTCCTCGCGTAGTTTGGTTTTCAGCAGTTTGCCGGTCGCCGTGTGGGGCAGCTGGTCGACGAAAACGACGTCATCCGGCATCCACCACTTGGCGATCTTGCCTTCGAAGAACTTCAGCAGATCGTCTGGCGTCACATCGGCGCCGGGTTTTTTCACTACGATGAGCAAGGGACGTTCATCCCATTTTGGATGGGCAACGCCGATGACGGCCGCTTCCGCGACAGCCGGGTGCGCGATGGCGAGGTTCTCCAAATCGATGGAGCTGATCCATTCGCCGCCGGACTTGATGACATCCTTCGAGCGATCGGTGATTTGCAGGAATCCATCCGTGTCGATCGTCGCGACATCACCGGTAGGAAACCAACCGTCCGCGGTAAGCGGGTTCCCGCCTTCGCCTTTGAAGTATTCGCGCACGATCCAAGGACCGCGCACCAGCAAATCGCCGAAAGCTTTGCCGTCTTGGGGTAAATCTTTGCCATCGGCATCGACGATGCGCATCTCGACCCCGAAGATGGCGCGGCCTTGTTTTTGCTGGATGGCGAATCTCTCCGCTTCACTCAGCTTGAAATGTCTTTCTTTAAAGGAGTTAAGCGTCCCGAGCGGGCTGAGTTCAGTCATTCCCCAAGCGTGGAGCACACGGACGCCATAATCGTCTTGGAAAGTCTTGATCATCGCCGGCGGACAGGCGGAGCCACCTATTACCGTACGGTTCATGGTTGAGAACTTGAGGTGGTTCTGTTTGACGTAGTTTAGAAGTCCCAACCAAACGGTAGGAACACCGGCGGAAAGGGTCACTCCTTCTTTCTCAAACAATTCGTAAAGGCTGGCGCCGTCCAACCCAGCACCGGGAAATACCAGCTTGGCGCCGACCATGGCGCATGCGTAGGGCGTACCCCAAGCGTTGACATGAAACATCGGCACAACCGGCAAAATCACGTCGCGGGCGGAGATGTTCATAACGTCCGGTAGGGCGATTGCATAAGTGTGCAATATAGTGGTGCGATGGCTATACAACACGCCTTTGGGATTTCCCGTGGTGCCCGAGGTGTAACATAACGATGAAGCGGTGTTCTCATCGAATGTCGGCCATTCGTATCTGTCGGACGCCGCGGCGACGAGTTCTTCGTAACACAGTACGCCGGTCGTTTTCATCGCAGGCATGTGGGCGCGATCGGTCATCGCTACCCACCCCTTCACGTTCTTGCAATCGGGCGCGATGCCGTCGACCAGCGGCGCGAAAGTGATGTCGAAGAAAACATATTGATCATCGGCATGGTTGACGATATAACTGATCTGTTCGAGAAACAGACGCGGATTAATGGTGTGTAGCACGGCCCCCATTCCCGACACGGCAAAATACGCTTCGAAATGGCGAAAGCCATTCCAGGCCAGTGTCCCAACGCGATCACCGGGCTTGTTACCGAGGGCGATCAAGGCGTTAGCGAGTTGGCGGGCACGCTTATGCGCGTCGGAATAGGTATAGCGATGAATGCCGCCTTCCGTCAGGCGTGACACGATTTCCGCATCACCGTGGTGGTCCGACGCGTGTCGGATGAGCGAGGAAATCAATAGCGGCATGTTCATCATAAGGCCGTGCATGGAATTCTCCTGATATGGGTAAGACGCGATACGGGCGAAAAGTATAACGCAGGTGGATCGAATCCAAATGTTTAAACTTGCCTATTCGATCGGCGTGTGTATAATCGCGGCTCTTGATTCGACGTGGCGTTAATGAGACCTGACCGGCTTACAAAGTTGGCGCAGAATTGTTGACATGAATTTGAAATGTTTGTTATAATTTTGATCTCGCTTGATCAGACGCGGGGTGGAGCAGCCTGGTAGCTCGTCGGGCTCATAACCCGAAGGTCGTAGGTTCAAATCCTACCTCCGCAACCAAATTCAAAAAAAGTACCGCTGGATTTGGGATGTCTATTGTTCTTTAAAAACTTACAGCCGATAAGTGTGGGCGCTTAGTTTGGATTCACGATGTAATTGAACTAAGTGCTTACATAGAAGTTAATCTCCGGATTGACTTTGAGTGAGCATCGCAGAAATGCGATTTAAGCAGGTATTAAACTGAAGAGTTTGATCCTGGCTCAGATTGAACGCTGGCGGAATGCTTTACACATGCAAGTCGAACGGCAGCACGGGGGCAACCCTGGTGGCGAGTGGCGCACGGGTGAGTAAAACATCGGAACGTATCCTAGAGTGGGGGATAGCCCGGCGAAAGCCGGATTAATACCGCATACGCTCGAAAGAGGAAAGTGGGGGATCGTAAGACCTCACGCCCAAGGAGCGGCCGATGCCGGATTAGCTTGTTGGTGAGGTAAAGGCTCACCAAGGCGACGATCCGTAGCTGGTCTGAGAGGACGACCAGCCACACTGGGACTGAGACACGGCCCAGACTCCTACGGGAGGCAGCAGTGGGGAATTTTGGACAATGGGGGAAACCCTGATCCAGCCATTCCGCGTGAGTGAAGAAGGCCTTCGGGTTGTAAAGCTCTTTCGGCAGGAAAGAAACGGTTTGGGTTAATATCCCAGACTACTGACGGTACCTGAAGAAGAAGCACCGGCTAACTACGTGCCAGCAGCCGCGGTAATACGTAGGGTGCGAGCGTTAATCGGAATTACTGGGCGTAAAGCGTGCGCAGGCTGTGATCCAAGTCAGGTGTGAAAGCCCCGGGCTCAACCTGGGAATTGCGCTTGAAACTGGATCGCTAGAGTTTGACAGAGGGGGGTAGAATTCCACGTGTAGCAGTGAAATGCGTAGATATGTGGAGG
>JALYOK010000191.1 GCA_030856925.1 Pseudomonadota bacterium | reverse complement strand
CCGTGAAAGACCTCATCGCCTTGGCGAAATCCAGACCCGGTGAATTGACTTTCGCCTCCGGCGGCAACGGCACGTCGCACCATCTCAGCGGCGCGTTGTTTCAAAAACTAGCCGGCGTGGAAATGACCCACGTGCCGTACAAGGGTTCCGGCGCGGCGCTGCCTGACCTCCTCGGCGGTCAGGTTGACATGATGTTTGACAACCTGCCCACCTCTATGCCTCTTATCAAGAGCGGCAAACTACGCGCGATCGCGATTACCGGCGCAGCACGCTCCGCCGTGCTACCGAATTTACCAACGGTCGCAGAAGCGGGCGTGCCGGGTTTCGAGGTGACCGGTTGGTATGGTTTACTGGCGCCGGCGAAAACGCCGCAAGCGATCATCGACCGGCTCAATCTTGAAATCACCAAGATTTTGAAATTGCCCGATATCAAAGCGCGCTTCATCGCGCAGGGCGCCGAGCCCACGCCGGGCACCCCGCAACAGCTCGGCGAGTTCATCAAAGACAAGACGGCGAAGTGGGCCTCGATTGTCAAGGCGTCGGGCGCGACGATCGATTAGCATTTCAATTTGATTTAATTTCAGATTCCAAATTTATGGCAACCAAAAAACCTGAAGACCTCCGCAGCCACCGCTGGTTCGGCGTGCAAGACATGCGTTCCTCCGGCCACCGTTCGCGCACCATGCAAATGGGCTACGCCCGCGAGGATTTCGCCGGCAAGCCGGTGATCGCCATCGTCAACACCTGGAGCGATTTAAATCCCTGCCACATGCACTTTCGCATGCGCGCGGAAGAGGTGAAGCGCGGCGTCTGGCAAGCGGGTGGCTTTCCCGTCGAGCTGCCCGCCGTATCGTTGGGCGAAATACACATGAAGCCGACCACCATGTTGTATCGCAATTTGCTCGCGCTCGAAACCGAAGAATTGTTGCGTTCCAACCCCGTCGATGGCGCGGTGCTGCTCGGCGGTTGCGACAAGACCGTTCCCGCCATGATCATGGGCGCGGCGAGTATGAACCTACCCGCGATTTTCATGCCGGCCGGCCCGATGCTGCGCGGCAATTGGCGCGGTAATAATTTGGGCAGCGGCACCGATGTGTGGAAATACTGGACGGAGAAACGCGCCGGCAACATCGACGACAAAGCCTGGGAGGAAATCGAACAAGGCATCGCGCGATCCTACGGCACCTGCATGACCATGGGCACGGCGTCCAGCATGGCCTCCGCCGCGGAAGCGCTGGGCATGACCTTGCCGGGCGCCGCCTCCATCCCCGCGGCCGACGCCAACCACAGCCGCCTCGCCACGGCATGCGGTCGGCGCATCGTCGAGATGGTATGGCAAGACTTAAAGCCCACGGACATCATGACCACCCAGGCCTTCGAGAACGCGGTCACCACCGCCATGGCCCTCGGCGGCTCGACCAATTCGATCATCCACCTCATCGCCATGGCGGGCAGAGTCGGGCCGTTCAACGGCGCGAGGTTAGACATGGAACACTTCGACGAATTGTCGCGGCGCACGCCGTTTCTCGCCAACATCCGGCCATCGGGCAAATATCTGATGGAAGATTTCTACTACGCCGGCGGCATACTTGGGCTGATGAATCGGCTGAAGGATTTGCTCAATCTCGAATGCGTCACGGTCAACGGCAAGACGCTCGGCGAAAATTTGGCCGGCGCCGATGTGTACAACGACGACGTCATCGCGCCCCGCGACAAGCCGCTGAATCCGGAGGGGGGCGTTGCGGTGTTGCGCGGCAATCTGGCGCCTAATGGCGCCGTGATCAAACACACCGCGGCAGACCCCAAGCTGCTCAAACACAAAGGCCCTGCCGTGGTCTTCAAAGACTACAACGACATGAACGCGCGCCTCGACGATCCTAACCTTGATGTCACGCCCGACTCGGTGTTGGTGTTGCAAAAGTGCGGCCCCCTCGGCGGACCCGGCATGCCGGAATGGGGCATGCTGCCGATCCCGAAAAAAATCCTCGCGCTCGGCGTGCGCGACATGGTGCGCATTTCCGACGGCCGCATGAGTGGGACTTCTTACGGCACCTGCGTGTTGCACGTCTCGCCGGAATCTTTCGTCGGCGGCCCCCTCGCCTTTGTCCAAGACGGCGACATGATCGAGCTCGACGTGCCCGGGCGTAAATTGCAATTGCACGTCAGCGACGCGGAACTCGCGCGCCGCAAAGCAGATTGGAAGCAACCGGACATCATCTATCCGCGCGGCTACGGCTTACTCCATTCACGTCATGTGACCCAGGCCGATCAGGGTTGTGATTATGATTTTCTAGCCGGCGGGGGACGTATTCCAGAACCGGAGATACATTAGCGGAGGAAATGTAAAATGAACCACCCCATCAACCGCTTTAAACAAGGCTTGCAGGCCGGGCAGCCCCAGATCGGGCTCTGGGCGAGCCTTTCCAGCCACTATGCTACCGAAGTCATAGCCGGCGCGGGTTTCGACTGGATCTTGCTCGATACCGAGCATTCGCCAAATGACGTGCCGATGGTGCACATGCAATTGCAGGCGATGATGGAATCGACCACTACCCCCATCGTCCGAGTGCCGTGGAATGATCTCGTGATCCTCAAACGCACACTCGACATCGGTGTGCAAACCGTCCTGATTCCTTTCGTGCAAAATGCAGAGGAAGCGAAGCGCGCAGTGGCCGCGTGCAAGTATCCACCCGAAGGCATGCGCGGTGTGGCGACAACCATACGCGCCAACCGTTTCGGCCGCGTCAAGGACTATCACAAGAATGCCAACGCGCAAATTTGCGTGTTGGTGCAAGTGGAAACGAGGAGCGCGTTGCAACAATTGGACACTATCGCCGCCACACCCGGAATCGATGGCGTGTTCATCGGCCCGCAGGACTTGGCAGCGGATTTTGGCTACCTCACCAATCCTGGCCACCCCGAAGTGCAAGCGGCGATCGCCGACGGCGTCGCGCGCATTCGTAAAGCGGGCAAGGCGGCGGGCATCGTCATGGGCGTGGAAGCCGACGCGCGCAAATGGCTGGAGGCCGGTTGTTTATTCGTCGCCGTGGGTTCCGATATCGGGTTGCTTGCGCGAGGCGCCGAGGCGCTTGCGGCGAAGTTTAAGACTGTGTCCTAAATTCCATCATGACCGACCACAAAATCCTAGATATACTAGCCATCCCCACTTCGTTTCCGGTCAAAGACGGCGTTACCCTCGGCATCGGCCGCACCGTGAAGCGCGATGCGGTGATCGTTAAGGTCACCACCGAGAGCGGTATGATCGGCTACGGCGAGTCGCACCATGGCCGCGCGCCGGGGACGGTCGCGCATCTCATCAATAACACGTTGAAGCGCTTGGTCGTCGGCATGGATGCGACCGACACGATCGGTATCTGGTCGAAAATTTATAAGTTGCAACTCGCGAGCCACGGCATGGGCGCGGGCGCGTGTCTGGCGATGAG
>JALYOK010000534.1 GCA_030856925.1 Pseudomonadota bacterium | reverse complement strand
TGGCCGGAATATCCAGACGCCGTTGCGATTTACCGATCAAGACATAGTTCTTGGGATCCTTGAGTTTCGGTTCCGTCGGCGGCGGAAGCTGCGCAGCGGCGCTGGCAAGTTCGCCGTAGCTTGCCTGTTTGCCCGACGCTTGATGCGAGACGAAACCGTTGCTGGTGGCGCATTCGCTGGCCGGCACTTGCCACTTTTTCGCCGCGGCTGCGATGAGCATTTCGCGCGCCGACGCGCCGGCGATGCGCATACTCTCCCAGCCGTCGCGAACGCTGGTGCTGCCGCCGGTGGCTTGTACCCCGAGGGTGTCACCCAGACTGTAGCCCATGCGCCTCGCCACGCTCGCCGCGTAGCTCTTGTCTTCGTCGTCAAACGGCAGGCCATCGGTGAGCATCGTGATGTTGGCATACATCTTTTCGATGGGCGCCTGTTCCACTTTGACTTTGCTCCAATCAGCGTCTAATTCTTCGGCGACCAGCATGGCGAGCGCGGTGTAAATGCCCTGGCCCATTTCCTGGCGCGGCGCCATCACGGTCACCGTGTTATCCGGGGTAATCTTGAACCAGCCATTGAGCGCCAGTTCGTTCTCGTTGAGTTTGAAGGAAGCCGGTTTCGCAAGGCGATCGCGCTTGCTCAAAAATCGATAGCCGAAATAGGCTGAGCCGCCAAGTAATACGCCGGCGAACAGAAAACGCCGTCGCGATTTTCTCATCATGCCCCTTTGTTTTCGGTGGCCAGCGAACGGATAGCCTTGCGGATGCGCGGATAGGCGCCGCAGCGGCAGATGTTGGTGATCGACTCGTTGATCTCCTCATCGCTGGGGTTGGGCCGCCGCTGCAATAGGCCGGACACCGCCATGATCATGCCCGACTGGCAATAGCCGCATTGGGGAACCTGATGCTCGATCCAGGCGTGTTGAACGCGATGCAATTGCACTGCGCCCAGACCCTCGATGGTGACGACCTCGTTGTCGCCGACGGCGCTGATCGGCGTAATGCAGGATCGTACCGGCATGTCGCCAAGATGCAAAGTGCAAGCCCCGCACGCCGCGACACCGCAGCCGAATTTCGTTCCGGTGAGGCCGATGGTGTCGCGCAAAACCCACATCAGCGGGGTGTCCGGTTCGACGTCCACTTGATGAATCTTTCCATTCACTTTCAAAGAAAACATGCTATCTCCGATCAAAAGCTAACGAGATTTAATGCGCCTGGGTGAGAGTGACGGCTGAGGGTTGGGGGATGTAAGTCACAGTGATGTGACTCTAACCACATGAAGTTTCCACTTGCAGGATTAGTTCCTTAAGTAAATCGATGGCTGCATCAATTTGCAGCGTGTAAAAATTCTCGGCGCCGCGGCGTTCCGATGAAACCAGTCCAGCGCTACGCAGGGTCTTGAGATGATGGGAAATAGTCGGCCGCGACAAAGTCAATTGCTCTGCAATCTGATTCACGTTCATCGATTCAACTTCAGCCAGCAACAAAATAATGTCCTGCCGCCCGATATCGCCGAAGGCTTGGAACAGCGGCAGGCAAGCTCGAAAAGCGTGGTCCGGACCGGCCGGTTTTGCCCTTTGTTTTTTCGCGGGCATGTCAGAAATGCGTTGATTGGTTTAAACACATCAACGAATGATATGCCAACACTGGCGCGATTGCAACGGGCGCGATACCCCGTGCACCGTTATGATGCATCAGTTCAATAAATGGCACCGTTACGTAGCCAAGCTGCCGTGGGCAAGGGAATTACGATATATATTCATTAGGTTAGTTCACCAAGCTTGTGGCACAAGCTTTGCTGGACCATGAAACAATCGTATCCTTGTTCAAAATGAACTACGCCCCTTACTTCAAGCTACTTGCAACCACCCTGGACCCGTCGCAAGGTTTAGATGAAGAGACTTCCCATCTGCTTTACTCAGCTTTGTTTGATGCGGGATTACCGGAGTTGGAAGCGGGGGCGTTCATTGCCTATTCACATGCGCGATCCGCCTCGCTGCAAGAAATATTAGGGCTGCAGCGTGCGTTGGCGGCGCGCGTCACGCAACTGCGACCGCCGCAGCGGGATGTAAGCCCTGTTCTCATTCCGACTTATTGTGGCACCGTAAACTATCCCAACCTGACGGCGTTGCTCGCCCTGTTGCTCCAGCGTTATGAGATACCGGTGTTGCTACACGGTACGCTTGAGGGACACGGCGGCGTGGCGACGGCGTACGTGCTGCGCGAATTCAATATTTTGCCGAGTGGCTCAGCGCAACATGCGCAAACTTGCTTGGATCAAGACTTGCTGGCTTTTGTACCCACTGCGGTGTTGAGTCCCGGGCTCGCGCAGTTAATTTCCCTGCGGTCGCGGGTGGGTTTGTCAAATCAATATTTTTTCCCCGCGGCACTGCTCGATCCGTTCGCCGGTCAGGGACTTCATCTCAGCAACGTAGCGAACTTTACGCAGGCAGAATCGCTGCGCGAGGTGTATCGCTCGACTGGACACAGGGCGCTATTGTTCCGCGGCACCGAGGGCGAGCCTTTTGCTAACCCGACCCGTCGGCCCGCTCTGGAATTCGTGTCCAACGGTGAACACGTCATGCTGTTCGATGACGAGAGCGGCCGCGCTCACAGTGCGCTGCGGCTACCGCGCAATATTAATCTAAGCTCCACCACCGCCTGGATTAAGCAAGCGCTGGCCGGGGTTGTGGCGATCCCGCACCCCCTCCTGAATCAACTTGCGTGCTGCCTTTTCGCCTCGGGCTATACCAAAGATATTCATCAGGCCAAAGCGATCGCCGCTATGTCCGCGACTGGCTTAGTCAGCCCATAGCCTGGATACCTTCCCCTCGTCACTCTCGCGGAAGCAGGAAGCCGTTCAGAATGGCGAAACATTCACAGCCGACAGGAACTTGACTCGAAACCGGTATCCATTACTATTGCCGCTCCAGTTAAACGCAGTCGCCAACGGAGGCAGCCAATGAAAATGAATCGACTCGGAAACAGCGATCTCGTTGTTTCCCGGATTTGTCTGGGCACCATGACCTGGGGCCAGCAAAACAACGAGAAAGATGCCCATGAGCAGTTAGCCTACGCAACCGCCAACGGCATCAACTTCATCGACACGGCAGAGATGTATGCCGTGCCGCCGACGGCGGAAAGCTACGGCAAGACCGAAGCGTACATTGGCTCATGGCTGAAAAAACAACAGCGCGATAAGCTCATCGTCGCCTCAAAAATTGCCGGCCCGCGAGCCGACCTCACTTACATGCGCGGCGGCTCCAAAGTCAACAAAGAGCAAGTCGACGCCGCACTGCACGATAGCTTGAAGCGTCTGCAAACGAATTATCTCGATCTCTATCAAATCCATTGGCCCGACCGCAACACGCCCATTTTCGGCGCCTACCAATACGATCCGAAACGCGAGCGCGAAACTACCCCGATACGCGAGCAACTGGAAGCACTTGCCGTGCAGGTGAAGTCGGGCAAAATTCGCTATGTCGGTTTGTCGAACGAAACGCCGTGGGGCTTGTGCCAGTTCACGCGCATGGCGGAACAACACAACTTGCCGCGCGTGGTATCAATTCAAAACGCTTACAGCTTGCTGAACAGAACGTTTGAGTATGGGCTCGCCGAAGCCTGCCATCGGGAGAACGTCGGTTTGCTCGCCTACAGTCCGCTGGCGTTTGGCCATCTCACCGGAAAATATCTCACACCGGAAGGCCGCGGCCGCTGCAACATTTACGCCGGCTTTGGTCAACGCTACGAAAAGGTCAACGGCAAACCCGCGTCCCAGGCCTATGTCGATCTCGCCCAAAAATACGGGATGAGCGGCGCAGCCCTGGCGCTGGCCTTTGTCAACCAACGCTGGTTCACCACCAGCAACATCGTGGGCGCGACGACTATAGATCAGCTTAAGGAAAATATTCAAAGTGAGTACGTCACGCTATCGGACGAGTGCCTGAAAGAAATTGAAGGGATACATTTGCGGTACACCAACCCCGCACCATAGGGTAACGCGATGTAAGCACGCCGCAAGCTCGCTGCGCGAGGACTTGCATCGAAAATTAGAGTAGTGTACATTTGTACACTATGAGTGAATTAACCGACCGCCAGCGAGAGATCCTCGCCTTTATCCGCGAGCACAGCGCTAAGACCGGTATGCCGCCGAGCCGCGCCGAGATCAGCACCGCATTCGGCTTCCAGTCGCGCTACGGGGCGCAGCGGCATATCGAGGCGCTGGCGCGCAAAGGCGCACTGGAGTGGTCGCCGAACACGTCGCGGGGCTTACGCATCGTCGCGGAAGCCGGGTTGCCGCTCATCGGCCGGGTCGCCGCCGGTCAGCCGATCTTGGCGCAAGAGCATGTGATGGGCCGTTATCCGGTGGCGCCGGCCTTATTCAAACCCCAGCCCGATTATCTGCTGCAAGTGCGCGGCATGAGCATGCGCGACGCCGGCATCCTGGATGGCGATTGGCTGGCGGTGCATAAAACCCAAACGGCACGCACCGGCCAAATGGTGGTCGCGCGCATCGACGAGGAAGTCACCGTGAAGACCTTGCGCATCAAAGGCCATCATGCGGAGTTGTTGCCCGCCAATCCCGAATTCAAACCTATCGTCCTCGATCTGCGCCGCGATACGCTCACGATCGAGGGTTTGGCTGTGGGCGTCATTCGCAGTATTGGCGCAAGATGAATCCGCAGCTTGAACCGTTTTTGAAAAGCTCGCTGCTGCGCCACGGGGAGGCCGTGCCGCCGCAGCGTACCTTGCCATCGGGCTTTACCGATCTCGATCAGGTATTGCCGGGCGGCGGTTGGCCCATCGGCGCGCTGACCGAAATTCTGAATTCAGTTGACGAAGGCATCGGCGAACTCTCGCTGCTCATGCCCGCCATCGCTGCCGCCAGTCGTTCGGGGCAGGGCGTGGTGCTGGTCAATGCGCCCCATATTCCTTTTCCGGCGGCGTGGCTGGCGAAGGGTGTGGTGCTGGAGAATTGCTCGTTCATCACGACGGATAATTTGCAGGAAGCGCTGTGGTCGACGGAGCAAAGTTTGTTGTCGGGCGCCTGTTCCTTGGTGATCTTCTGGCAACCGGAAGGCAAAGTCATCGAATACAAGGCGCTGCATCGCTTGCACTTGGCTGCGCTGAACGGCAAGACGCCGGCGATTTTATTTCGCTCGCGCCGCGATGGAAGTCAAGCGTCGCCCGCCGCGTTGCGACTACTCGTGACGTCGATGGCGGGAGAGTTGGCGGTGCGCGTCATCAAGCGGCGCGATATTCCGCTGGATCATGCTGTTTATCTGGCCTTGCATCCGGTCATATGGAAACGGCGGCAGGCAAGTTTACATTCCAATGTAGAGCAAACTTTATTCATTCAGGAAACTGCACGACCGCAATTTGCCGCGCACTAAGGGCATCCTATGCTGTGGATCGCCCTATACCTGCCCGAATTGTCTCTGCAAGTTGCCGCTCGCAGCATGGGACAGGATCGCGCGATCATTATCAAGGATGGTCCGGCCAATCGACCCATCATCATCGCCGCGAACGACATCGCGTTATCTCTCGGCATTCAACTAGGCGCTCCCCTTGCCGCCGCCGAAGCTTTAGCATCCGGCCTGTTAGTCGTTGCGCGAAACAAAGATAACGAAGCCCATGCGCTGCAGCATTTAGCCGCTTGGGCGTTGCAGTTCACGCCCACTGTCACGCTCGAACCGCACCGGGGCATCTTGCTGGAAGGCGCGCCCAGCCTGCGTCTCCAGGGTGGCCTGGCGCCGTTACTGGAAAAAATAAAGACCGGTTGCGATCGATTGGGCTATTGCGTCATCTACGGCATTGCGCCTACGGCGCGTGCGGCTTGGTGGTTTGCGATTGCCGGGGATTATTGCGCCGCTCACGATAACTACATGTCATTCCCGCGAAAGCGGGAATCCATTTGGCCTATGAACGTCAACTTGGATTCCCGCTTTCGCGGGAATGACAATATAAGCGATTCGACTGATCCAAAAATTTTACGTGACTGCCTAGGTAAGTTGCAAGTAGCCTCTCTCGGCTGGCCCACACAAACCACAGAACTCCTACACGCCCTCGGCATCAAAACCCTTGCCGATTGTTTAGCTTTGCCGAGAGCAGGTTTGATTCAGCGCTTTGGTGTGGAGTTGGCGAACGAGTTGGATGAAGCCTTAGGTCTCAAGCCCGATGTACGTCCTTTGTTTGCTGTGCCGAAACAATTCCATTCCCGTATCGAGTTGTCCGCTGAAATCAGCGAAGTCGATGCGTTGTTGTTCCCGCTGAAACGCTTGCTCATCGAAATGGAAGGATTCCTGCGCGGGTTGGGCGCAGGCGTGCAAAGCGTTCGCGTGGAATTGGAGCAGGGCAGCCGGCAACGTGAGTCGTTCACCATCGGCTTGCTCGCGCCGGAACGCGAGCATCAGCGTTTGTTAATGCTGATCTCGGCGCGGCTCGCGAATCTGCAACTCGATCGATCGGTTTGGGCCGTGAGTTTGCATGCGGAACAATTGCAATCCCTTTCCGGAAAGCAGCACAGTTTTCTGCCGGATCGCGCGTCGCATCATCTCGCTAGCCGGCAATTGCTGGAGCGATTGCAAGCGCGGTTGGGAAAAGACAAGGTGCGAACCCTGGCGCTCGGCAACGATCATCGCCCTGAGTATGCCTGGTCCGTCGGCAATGTTTCGCAGCGCCATGCCATGAGCAATTACCCGCTGCGGCCCCTGTGGTTATTGCCTCAACCCCGGCCCATCGACGATCGCGATCTCGCCTTACTCGCCGGTCCGGTACGCATCGAAGCGGGCTGGTGGGACAGCAAATCCGTGCAGCGCGATTACTACATCGCACGTAACGGCAAAGGCTCGGTATTGTGGATTTACCGGCAGCATCATGAGCCGCTGCGGTGGTATATGCACGGCGTATTTGCTTGATGTGCAAACGCCATGGTTCCCGCCTATGCAGAACTGCACTGCCTCTCCAATTTCTCGTTTTTACGCGGCGCATCCCATCCGGATGAGCTGATCGCCCGCGCCGCGGCGCTGGGCTATCGCGCACTCGCGATCACCGACGAATGCTCCGTCTCCGGCGTGGTGCGCGCCCATGAAGCCGCGCGCGACAAGCCGATCAAACTCATCATCGGCAGCGAGTTTCAACTGGCCGATGGGCCTAAGATTATCCTGTTCGCGACGACGTTATCGGGCTACGGCAATCTCAGTGAGCTGATTACCACAGCGCGCCGCGCGGCGAAAAAAGGCAGCTACCGTTTGAGCAAATCAGATCTGGCGAATGGCGTCGACGATTGCTTGGCGCTGCTTGTTCCTAGCGACGAACCGCAGCAATCGGAGCTTCAATGGTTCCGCGAAACCTTCGATCGCGCCGGTTGGCTGGCGGTCGAATTATTACGCGGCCCCGATGACACCGCGCAACTGGAAACCTTGCGGCAACTCGGCAAACAATTCGGCATTCCCTTGGTCGCGGCGGGCGATGTGCACATGCATGTGCGCCGCCGCAAGCCGCTGCAAGATGTGCAGACGGCAATCCGTTTAGGATTGCCCGTCGCGCAATTGGGCCGGGCGCTTTATCCCAACAGTGAGCGCCATCTACGCGCCATAGGCCGTTTGGCGAAACTCTATCCACGGGAGTTACTGCTCGAAACTTTGGCGATTGCCGAGCGATGCAATTTTTCTCTCGACGAGTTGCGTTATGAGTATCCGGAAGAGTTGGCGCCTGCGGGCGATACGCCCACCGCCTATCTCAAAACATTGAGCGAGGCGGGCGCACAACAGCGCTATCCCCACGGCGTTCCGGAGAACGTCAATACCTTAATCGACCGCGAATTAAAACTCATCGAGGACTTGGGCTACGAACCGTATTTCCTCACGGTACACGACATCGTTCGCTTTGCCCGCAGCCAAGGCATTCTCTGCCAGGGGCGCGGTTCCGCCGCTAATTCCGCGGTGTGTTATTGCTTGGGCATCACCGAAGTCGATCCCGGCCGCATGCAAGTATTGTTCGAGCGTTTCATTTCCAAAGAACGCAACGAACCGCCGGACATCGACGTGGATTTCGAGCATCAACGCCGCGAAGAGGTGATGCAGTATATCTATCAAAAATATGGCCGCGATCGAGCGGCGCTGACGGCGACGTTGATCACCTATCGGCCGCGCAGCGCTTTGCGCGATGTCGGCAAAGCGTTGGGCCTGACCCTGGACCAGGTGGATCGCCTGGCGAAATCCATGGCTTGGTGGGACGGCAAACGAGTCGAGGCGGAGCGCCTGCGGGAAGCGGGCTTCGCGCCGGACAACCCGGTGATTCAACAACTGACGGAACTGACCCACGAGTTGATCGGTTTTCCGCGCCACTTGTCGCAACACACCGGCGGCTTCGTCATCGATAACCGCAAGCTGTCGCGCCTGGCGCCGATCGAGAACGCCGCGATGCCGGGGCGCACCGTCATTCAATGGGATAAGGACGATCTCGATGCGCTGGGCCTGCTCAAAGTCGATGTGCTTGCCTTAGGCATGCTCTCCGCTATCCGCCGCGCTATCGATTTGATCAACGGCTATCGCGGCTCGCGCTTGACCGTCGCCGACATTCCCGCCGAAGATCCCAAGGTGTACGACATGCTGTGCCGCGCCGACAGCATCGGCGTGTTCCAAGTAGAATCGCGGGCGCAGATGGCGATGTTGCCGCGCTTGAAACCGCGCTGCTATTACGATTTAGTGGTGGAAGTCGCCATCGTGCGGCCGGGCCCAATCCAGGGAAAAATGGTGCATCCCTACTTGCGCAGGCGCGAAGGAACAGAACCCGTGAGCTATCCATCGCCAGCCGTAGAGCAAGTATTGGCGCGGACCTTGGGAGTGTCGATCTTTCAGGAACAAGTCATGCAACTCGCCGTGGTCGCAGCCGGATTCACGGCGGGCGAAGCCGATCAGTTGCGCCGGGCCATGGCCGCGTGGCGGCGCAAGGGCGGGCTTGAACCGTTCCGCGACAAGCTCATAGCCGGCATGTTGGCGCGCGGTTATGCGGAAACTTACGCCGAGCAAATCTACCAGCAAATCCAAGGCTTCGGCGAGTATGGCTTTCCCGAGTCGCACGC
>JALYOK010000167.1 GCA_030856925.1 Pseudomonadota bacterium | reverse complement strand
CGGTCAAGCGGCTATAGCCCGCCACATCGGCATACAGAATCGCCGCGAGCTTGTGCTGTAGCGGTTGCGACTCTGTGAAAGCACTGTCGGTGGGGGGGTTCACAATGTGCCTTTCTCTGTTACTTATCCTTCGGGCATGCAGGGCCTTGCAACAGTACATGCCCCGTTTGCCTCGGTCAAATTGCCGTGGGCGCGGTGGCGCTTGGGTAGGCAAGCCCAAATGGGCGAGGATCCTAACAATCACGGGCGGATCCACGACGGCTCGACGCGGCATTCGGGTCGATAGCGAAGTTGACGACGGACCAAACAGCGGCATCGCGGTCGATATTTCGGATAGGAAAGTGGTCCGTAACACGCGCCTACATGCCGCAACGCGTGTTTTGCGCCGCGGTACAAGCGCTACACTTGCCTTATCTGTCCAGCTTTCCCAATGGCCGGCGAAGGCAATGATTCCGACGTCTTGAACAGTGATGTAGTGGGGCTGCTTGCCGCTGGACAGTGGTTGCCATTCGTAAAGCCATTCGCGGGAATGAGACAGCGCCGATATTTGTAGGGCGCGCGGAAGGCGGACTTCTCCAAGACTGATTCCGCGTTTTACGCAGCGAACATTTTTCCAGTACATGGCCCACCCTTGGGCCCACATCAATTCCCCGTTCAAGAATTTTGTATTCGTAAAATACACGGAGATTGCCCAGTTGACGCTATCGTCCGAGTCTCGGTGTCCACTCACTTTCGGACTATCGGCGTAACCTTTGGTGGGGTCTGGCAACCTACACGCTGTGACTTCGGTATTAGCGCCGGCTATTGCGCGATTCTGTCGTTGTTCTTCAAGCCGTGGCACTCTGATCGATCGTAAGTAACCGGCAATTCGCCGGCGTTATTGCATTAGTTGTTTTACAGACGAAGTGACATTTAGTTCGTGGCGCGTCGCGCGCCCATAGGCAGCCAAGAAGGAATCCAAATGGTTGCTACCATTGCAACGGCCAAATCTGGCGCGCCAAGCATCAATAGAAGAGGTTTTTCTTTACTTTCGACCGGTAGGGCCATTGATGGACAAAGCAAGTAAAATTGTCGAATGTGCAACCGATATGTGTCGCCGGAAGCCGGGGACATGGAGCGTTTCTGGAATTTGCGGCCGAGTCAGGCATGGCGTGGTGCTGAAGTTTTCCCGCGCGCCATGGGGCCATTTATTCGCGGTCAACGCGACCAGGATGAACCTGTAGGTCAACTCATCATCGGCCAGTGGGGGCTCATCCCGTGGTTTGCGAAAGCACCGCAGCTCGCGTATTCGACGAACAACGCGCGGTTTGAGGAACTAACCGAAAAAGCATCCTATAAGCAGCCGTGGGCGCGTGGACAGCGTTGCATTATTCCCGCCGCATCTTTCGATGAACCCTGTTGGGAAACGGGCCGCAACGTCTGGTGGCGATTTCGGCGAGCTGATGGGCAACCGTGGGGCTTAGCAGGGTTGTGGAGCACATGGCTCGACAAGACTACCGGCGAAGTTCACGAGAGCTATACCATGCTTACGCTCAATGCCGACGCGCATCCGCTCATGCGTCGAATGCACAAACCCGATCCCAAACTCGCACCCAACGAACAGGATAAGCGGTCAGTTGTAGCGATCGAACGCAATGATGTGGATCAGTGGCTGTTTGGAACAGTCGAAGAAGCCGAGGAACTCGTGCGGCTGTCTCCGATCGAGGTTTTCACAGCAAGTCCTCAGACGTATGCCATTTTTCCCACTCCCTAGCGGGGCGTCATTGGGTAGCAGTTTCCGTTTCCCAATCACTGGATTGCTTCTCCTCTGACTGCCTCATTTAGAACCTTCTAAATGCAGACAGAAAGTAAATCGCCGCAGCTAGAATTTGCCCGGTACTGGAAGAATCTATTTCACTCCATAACATCCGCGCGGGCGTTAATCAACTTCGCGCCGATGGCTGGGTCTTTCGCCCAAGAAGGAATCAAACCCCATTTGAATCGCATTCGCTCTGGCCTGAAACTGTTTACGTTTTTCGTCATTCATGGGTTTGGCCTTTCGGGCTACAAAACCAAGTATCTAAATCCTCAGCCTGGAAAAATAAATCGCGTGTTATTCGGCGACTTCGATTGCTGATCGCATAATCGCGAATTCATGTGCGGACGCTATGCTC
>JALYOK010000140.1 GCA_030856925.1 Pseudomonadota bacterium | reverse complement strand
CCTTAAGCAGATTTTAGCTGCGCTTTAGAAGCGCAAAAACAAAACGCTCGTATTGGCATAAGGTTTGCTCTAGGAATTTATCTGTTACCTTCAGTTCTCTAAGGTTGCTTCCAATCGTCGCACGCTCTAGTGCCAATGTTCTATTAGGGAATGTTGCGCGCAACTAATTTTACGCGAGCGCCGCGATACCGCCGTATAACTTATTCTTATTAAATTTAATCGAAGGGATTTCATCATGGTAACTAGAACCGATAGCGATATTCTCGCGGTAACGGCGAACGCAGCGGTCAAGCGCATTTCATGGGCTGCGGTCTTCGCCGGCGTCATCTTGGCGATGGTCGTGCAGTTGTCGCTCAGCCTTCTTGGCGCCGGCATCGGCATGAGCACCGTTGATCCTCTGCAGGGAGACACGCCAGGCGCAACTGCACTAGGACTGGGCGCCGCCATTTGGTGGGCGATCTCCGGATTGATCGCGTTGTACATCGGTGGTTGGGTTGCAGCGCATCTTGCCGGCATTCCGCGCAAGGTCGACGGCGTGCTGCATGGGCTGATCACCTGGGGCTTGTCGACGTTGATCATTTTTTACCTGCTCGGCACCGCGGTCGGTTCGATCATCGGCGGCGCATTCAAGGTGGCCGGTGGTGTCGCGTCGACGGCGGCGCAGGGAATCGCGGCAGTGGCGCCGACAGTGGCGGATGCCGCCACCGATAAACTCTCGGAGGCCGACATTTCGTGGAACGATATCAAACGGCAGGCGCAGGAACTGCTGCGCCAGACGGGCAAACCCGCTCTGCAGCCTGGGGCAATCAAACAAAAAGCCGAAGGCGCTATGAGGAGCGCTAAGGACTCGGCTCAGGAAGCCGCCCAAAAACCGGCCGCAGCCGATGCCGAAATCGATTCGCTGCTCGATAAGCTGATACGCCAGGGGAAATCGGTGGCCTCGGAAGCCGACCGTGAAGCCGTGATCAACGTACTGGTGGCGCGCGGCATGAGTAAGGAAGATGCGGCGCAAACGGTCGACAACTGGCAGCAGACCTACGAACAGGGCAAAGCCAAGGCTGAACAGTTCAAAGCGGAAGCGGAACAGAAAGCGCGCGCCGTCGCTGATCAAACTGCGGATGCTGTATCCAAAGGCGCGCTTTGGGGTTTCTTCGCGTTATTGCTCGGCGCGTTCGCGGCCGCGATCGGTGGCGCCGCGGGGCGTCCGCGCACGGCGCTGACCGAGTTCTGACCAACCAGGCATTGTGAGGCCAGCGCTCAAGAATACGGCAAGCGCGGCGAGGTCTAGATCGACCTCGCCCGATCCGTCGAAGAAGCGTTAGCTTTTCCGGACGCCTAAGGTCCTTTCGCCAACGTTACTGGCGGGGCCGCGGGCTCTCCTCGGCAGGTGAACCGCTCCCGGCTCGGCATGTACAATTGACCCGATAAGACTCGCGAGTTTATTCTCGAAAATGTCATGCGCAACGTTGAAGGTTTCCCCAAACCGGTTCGAGAGTTGGTGCGAAAGCTCGGAATTGGCAATGCGTCGCTATATGGCATCCACCGGATGCTCCAGGCGATTCACCCGCGATGTTCGCTAAATAGTTACCGTATCGTTGCGCAGCCGATTGCATCCCAACCGTTATTAACGGGGAGCCGCGGCGCCTCGATTGTAGTGCGCTTCGCCGATCCCGGCGATAGTGCGCTCGATTTGATGGTACGGCCTCCGGAAGAGATCTCTGCGCGTTTTGCCAGCCCGGGGGTCTGCTTAGTTGCGGAAAAACACGCCCGCATGGTTGGCTTTCTTTGGCTACTACTCGGCCGTTATCGGGAACCGGACGATCGTTGCACTTTCATTATCGAGTCGCCGCATGCGGCGTGGGACCTTGACGTTTTTGTTGAGCCATCGCAGCGGCTCAGTCCAGTGTTCGCGCGTCTTTGGAGCGAGGCGAATCACTGGATGCGGGGCAGGGGGATCGAATGGACCTTAAGCCGAATCTCCTGTTACAACGAGCGTTCCCTGCAATCCCATGCACGTATGGGAACAGTCAAGATTGGCCACATGACATTTCTCAAACTGGGGCCTGTGCAGATGATGTTCTCGAGTATGGCGCCATATGTTTACTGCACGGTCGGAAACGGCGGCGGGCCCGTTATCCGGCTAAAACCTCCGCGTAATTAAATTGCGCGCGCCGATGCAGAGGAGTGCGCCGATGTTGATCTTTGCTGAGTGCATCATTAAATAAATTATCATGTGATTTATTAATTTTAAGGTCGCGCCGAAACGACCGGCGCGGTCCTGAATACTTGTCCCTCCAGGTCAGGGAAGAGAGTTTGTGCTTATCAACGGCTTCGGCGCTACGAACTTTTCGCCGAATCAAAACTTGCGGAGTTCGCGAATTCTCCCGTTCCGGCCTCAGCCTCGCGCTGGAGCATGTAGCCTAGTTTTAAGCATCGCGCCAGCACCCACGACCCGCTTGCCTCACAGCAAAGAGGGGGTCTCGCTTGCGCGACACCCATTCTACGGATAGGGTTACTAATATGCCGCCTTATCGTTTGCTTGCATTCATAGCATTCATCGCAGCATTGAATTCCTGCATATCGAGGGTGCCGTCATGGTCCGGATCGTGTTTATCGAAAATAGCGGACAACCCCGACACTCTTTCGCCTTCTTGTCTGCTGATTAGGCCGTTCTTGTCGGCATCCGCTTTTTGGAAGTCAGCCTTGGCCATCTCCATATTGCGTTGCGGCGCATCAGTAGAGGGTTCCGCACGTTTACGCTTGTAAATATTATCCTCAGCAAACGGATTTAGGGCGCAGCCTGCGACCGCGGCGCTGAGAAACGAGACTAGGACTAGGACAGACGTTTTTCTCATACGATTCTCCAAATAGGTAAAGGGGACTACGGTTGATTTAACGAGTACGAGTCATATCCCGCGCTGCGCGGTGTACATTGTACGCGAACACGAGCCAAATGCGATGAGCGTCGTACTGGATTCGCTGTACTGCCAATACACACAGGAGATACTTGATGAGTAGAGCAAGGCAAAAGTGGGTCACTCAAGCGTTCGCTCAGCGACCCACGTACGTTGCTAGTTTTTCTTAAAGCTAGGGTGCAGGGGATTCTCCGCATTTTGATACCACGCGTCGTAGTCTTTTTGCATCATGGACTCACTTTTGGTCATCTTCCACGCGTCTTCATGAAAACCCCTATACTCGGCCTGGCTGATCGATCCGTCGTGGTTCTTGTCCATCACGTCGAAACGCGGACTCTTTTGATAATCCGAATATTTGGAGTGCTTCTTATCAATGGTCATCCCACCTGATTCTTTCCATGAACGGTCGACGTAATTCATGTATTCGCCTTGCGTCATGGGGCCTTCACCTTGATGAATGTCGTTGAAAGCGGGCGCTTTGTATTGTGGATCGAGAGGGCTCATAGGTCCCATCGCAAACACGCTCGAACTCACTGCCAGTGCTGCTACTGCAAATAATGAACGCTTAAGCATAAATTAGTACTCCTCAGAGAAAATCAAAAAAGCGCTGCTTTGCCGTCCTTAACGCAACGGAGCACGCCTTGGCGCGATAGTCGCAAGGTTTGTGCCAATGAAGATAAATTAGTCGCAAATGAAAAAACCTTTTGTGATCCATTGATTACGCGAAGTGCGTGACGCGTTAATCCGTTGAGTAATGTCATTTGTACAATCGGGTTAGCAATTATTTCAAGATTGTGAGCACGTTATATCGACTTAGTGTCGCTGTGAGTGCGCCACGCCACAGTAAATGTTTACCATCAATTTAAATGCCGGTTGGTCGAACGCGTTTGATTAGAGACAATTTAGGGTGCCGAACCCGTCGGAGTCAGTCGTTGTTTCCGATGGACTAAACCGTAGGTCGGATGACTCGTGGCA
>JALYOK010000137.1 GCA_030856925.1 Pseudomonadota bacterium | reverse complement strand
GGCCGCGTCGCCAGCGGCGTGTGCCTACGGCTTTACAGCGAGGCCGATCACGACGCGCGGCCCGAATACACTACGCCGGAAATACTGCGAACCTCTCTCGCCGCGGTGATCCTGCGGATGCAGGCGTTGGGCCTGGGTGACGTCACCACTTTCCCGTTCCTCGAAGCCCCCAGCCCGCGCAGCATCGAAGCGGGTTACCAACTCCTCGCCGAACTCGGCGCCGTCAACGAACAGCGCGTGTTGACGGGGCTCGGCCGCGATCTTGCCAAGCTTCCCGTCGATCCGAAAATCGGCCGCATGCTGCTCGCCGCAAAAGCTGAGAATTGCCTCACTGAAATGTTGGTCCTCACAGCGGCACTGTCGGTTCAAGACCCGCGCGAAAGGCCCCAGGATAAACGCGAAACAGCTCTGGAGAAACATCGGCTGTTCTGCGAAGAGCGTTCCGATTTCTTGAGTTATTTGAAGATGTGGCAGTTCTTCGAAGACGCGATCAAGCATAAGAAGTCCAACCGTAAACTCGCGCAGCTTTGTTACGAGCATTTCCTTTCCTTCATCCGCCTGCGCGAATGGCGTGAGGTGCATCAGCAATTGCATACGGTCGTTGCGGAAATGGGCATGCGGCTCAACGAAGCGCCGGCGACCTACGACCAGATCCATCGCGCGTTACTGACCGGCCTGTTAGGCCATATCGGTTTCAAGGATCCCGAGGCCGATAGTTATCTGGGCGCGCGCGATACAAAGTTTTTCCTGCCGCAGGATTCTGTCCTCGCAAAAAAGAAAAGCAAATGGGTGATGGCGGCGGAGTTGACCGAAACAACCAAACTGTACGGCCGCTGCGCGGCGGAGATTTTGCCGGAGTGGATTGAGCAAGCCGGCAAAAGTCTGCTGGCGCGCACTCACCACGATCCCCACTGGGAAAAGAAGAGCGGCCAAGTGATCGCCTTCGAGCGCGCGACCTTGTACGGCCTGCCGGTGATCACCAAGCGTCGCGTCCACTTCGGCCCCATCGATCCGCAGCAGTCGCGCGAACTATTCATCCGCGGCGCGCTTGTGGCGCGGGACTACGAATCGCGGGCGCCATTCTTTGAGCATAACACCAGGCTCATCAAGGAAATCGAAGCGCTGGAACACAAATCGCGGCGGCAAAACGTGCTGGTCGACGACCAGACGCTGTTCGCGTTCTACGATCCGCTCATCCCCGAAGGCATCTACAATGCCGCGGCATTCGAACATTGGCGTAAGGATGCCGAGCGCGCGAATCCGAAACTGTTATTTTTATCGCGCGATTACCTAATGCGCCATGGCGCTCACGGCGTGACGGAAGACCTCTACCCGGCACACCTCAGCATCAACGGCCAGGATTATCCGCTGCGTTATCGCTTCGATCCAGGCCATCCGCTCGACGGCGTAACATTAACATTGCCGCTGGCCATGCTGAACCAACTCGACGTGACGCGCTGCGATTGGCTGGCGCCGGGCATGCTGCGCGACAAAGTCACAACTCTGATGCGAGGCTTGCCGCAGCGCATCCGCCGGGTGTTCGTGCCGCTGGCGGAATCGGTTACGCGGGCGCTGGAAGCGCTCGACCACGTCGATCCCGAAAAGAAATCTTTGATTTTAGCGCTGGCGGCGCACATAGAAAAGAATCATCGCCTGGTCATCGCGAACGAAGATTGGCCCACGCCGCCGGAGCATCTTCGGATGAATTATCGCGTCATCGATCTTGCGGGAGAAGAACTTGCCGTCGGTCGCGACATCGAGGCATTGCGGCAACAACTGGGGAAAGCGGCGACCACCAGTTTGCGCAGCCAGGGCGCCCAACGTTTTGAGCGCGACGGCATCCGCACGTGGGATTTTGGCGACCTGCCAAGCGACATCGAAATCAATATCAAGGGGCGCAACGTGTTGGGCTATCCGGCCATCGAGGATCAAGGCGAATCGGTGGCGCTACGTTTATTCGATCAGCCCGCAGCCGCGGCGGAAGTGAGCGAACGCGGCCTGGTTCGCCTTTGCATGTTGGCGCTGCCGCAGCCGTTGCGTTACCTGGAAAAAAATCTGCCGGGGCTGCGAGCCATTGGCCTTGCCTATGCGAGCCTGCCCGATGCGCAGTTCGCCGAGTTGAAGAAAAACACCTTTGGCGCCATCGAGGAGGAACTGCGCAGCGATGTGCTTTACCAGGCATTCCATCGGGTGTTTCTCGCGGGTCGTCCGGCCATACGCAGCGCTATAGAATTCGAGCAGCGCATCGCCACAAACAAGGCCCAGCTTGCCCCGCAGGCCGGTATTTTATGCGAGCAGCTTAGCGCAATCTTTACCGAGCACAATGCCGTGCAGAATAGACTGGCTGGACTTCCCAGCGGGGCATACCTTGAAAGCCGCACCGATATAGAGTCGCAGCTAAGTCATTTGTTGTTTCGGCGTTTCCTGCGGCTCGTGCCGATCGAAAAACTGGCCGACTATCCGCGCTATTTGAAGGCCATTACGCTGCGCCTTGATAAGCTGCGCGATGCGCCGCAGCGAGATTTCGAATTGACGCTCGAAGTTGAATCCTTGTGGCACAATTACGAGAAGCGGCGCAGCGCGAGTGGCATCAATGCGGCGATGGAAGATTACCGTTGGCTGCTGGAAGAATTGCGCGTGTCGCTGTTCGCTCAGCAATTACGCACCCCGCTGCCGGTGTCGCTAAAGCGTCTCTCTAAGCTTTGGGACGAAATTTCGAAAGTTAAACACTTATGAACGCCGATCCCAAACATATCGCTTCCGCCGCGCGCATAGCCCAACGCATGGACGAGATCGCGCCGTTCCATGTGGTCGAGCTATCAAACCGCGTCGGCGAATTGGAGCGGGCGGGCCATAGGGTGATCAACCTTTGCATCGGCGAACCGGATTTTCCGACGCCACAGCCGATGCTGGACGCGGCGGCGAAAGCGTTGCAATCTGGCCGTTTTCCGTACACGGCTTCGCTCGGCATTCCCGAGTTGCGCCTCGCCATTGCGCAATTCTATTGGGATCGCTACCAAGTTAAAATCGCGCCGCAGCGAATCGCCGTGACCGCTGGGGCCAGCGCCGCTTTGCTGCTCACCATGGGCGTTTTGATCAATCCAGGCGAGCAAGTGTTGCTGACGGATCCGGGTTATCCCTGCAACCACCAGTTCATTAGAGTAATGGGTGGCAAGCCGGTCGGTGTGCCGGTGGATAGTGACAGCGGCTATCAACTCAATGCGCCGCTGATTGAAAAACATTGGAGCGCCGATACGGTCGCCGCATTGGTTGCCTCCCCCGCCAACCCGACCGGCACTATGATTCATTCCGATGTGATGTCGGACTTGATCGCCGCGGTTCAAGGTCGCGGCGGTCGTTTGATCGTGGATGAAATTTACCTGGCGTTGAGCTACGGCCGCGAAGCGACCACGGCGCTGAGCCTGTCGGACGAGGTTTTCATCATCAACAGCTTCTCGAAATATTTTCAGATGACCGGCTGGCGCCTGGGATGGATCGTGGCGCCAAGCGCCTACGTCAGGGCTATCGAGACGCTTTCGCAGAACTTATTTATTTCGAATTCGGCGATCGCGCAACATGCGGCTTTGGCCGGGTTTGAACCGGGAACGCTGGCTTTACTGGAAACGAGACGGAAGGAATTCCAAGCGAGGCGGGATTACCTTATTCCCGCATTGACAGAACTGGGCTTCGGCATCCCGGTGACGCCGGAAGGCGCGTTTTATGTGTATGCCGATTGTTCGAAATTCACTAACGACAGCTATCGTTTTGCTTGGGAATTACTGGAACAGGCCCACGTCGCGGTCACACCCGGCATCGATTTTGGCGCCTTCCATGCCGAGCGCCACGTGCGCTTTAGCTATTGCGCTTCGACCGAGCAATTGCGCGAAGGCGTCGCACGAATTGAGCAATATTTAAAGAGTTAAGGAATCTCTGATTAAGCCCATTGCGGCTCGCCACGCTTTAAACACCGTCCTACTCACCAGCCAAACTGCAGTCCGCCACGCCAACGGCCGCCATGGCCATGGTGGCCGTGGCCATGCCCGTAATGGCCGTAATGGCCGAAGAAGAAGTATGGGCGAAGATACCAGTCGTTGCGGTAATACGAGCGCGACGCCTCATCCTCGCGAACCTCGCGTAAATAAACCTGGTGTATGTAATCCAGCACCGGATCGGGCACTCCGCGGTCGTGGAGATTGGCGATTTCCGAAGCCGTGAGGGGATAATAGGCGCGGGATTCCCGCAGCTTTTTGATGATCTCATCGGCCGGTGTGCCCGCTTTGCTCATGGCGACGATTTCGTCCAGGGTCGGCGGTTCCGGGCGCGCCAGGCGAGTCGAAGCACAACCGGCCAAAAGCGCCATCACCACTACCAGCAATCCGAACTTTAATGGTTTCATCGTCACCTCAAGGTTAAACCGGATCTGAATTTTAACGCTCCCGCGGGACTATAGTTGACGCCCCGGCTGCGACACGTTGCGATCCAACGCAGCGCCATAATTTTCCAACAGATCTGCAATTATTACGGTTTTTACCGGTCTACAATGCAAGGTCGGCATCGGGGCAAAGCGAACCATGTTAACCTAAAATACTGGCAGCTGTACCTTCTAGGACACGTATGATCAAGTTTGGTTTTACCTTCGCGCTGTTATTTTTCGGGACCGCGACGGCTCAGGATTTCGACTTCGACGAACTGGCCGGCCAAATTTTCTGGGTACGGCCAACACCGGAAGTCTTTCGGCGGCTGGAATTCTACCGCCAGCCCAACTTGAATGCCGTGACGTACTACCCCCAGAGCAAAAGATCGTTCCGTATCGTTGACGTGACACGCGGGTGGATTAAGCTTAACTTTATTGGCTCGTTTAGCCAGTTTGAGGAAGCCTTTATCCCGTTGGGTTATCTAAAACGGAATACCTATTCGTATAAAACCTACAACGAATACGCTTTCAAACGCGCGACGTTCTTTAACGAGGATCCGGACGAAATCAGACAGCGGAGGACGGCTGCGGCGCTGTCGACTGTTCCTTCAATTAAAAGCAAAAGTATCGCGTCGAAATTCTTCCGTCACAAGAAAAAATGCTGCGGCATGAATACCATGGGTCGATCACAATACACCAGAAAAAAACCCCCCGTTCCGGAACAATAACGATCGTGCCCTCCCCAACTGAAACCAGCGCCTGGCAACATCTCGCCTCTCATCGGCGACAACTTGGCGAACCGGATATCCGTCGCTGGCTGCTAGCGGATCCGGATCGGGCGACTCGATATGGTCTTTCCGCCTGCGGCATCACGCTAGACTATTCCAAGCAGTCAGTGACCGACGTCACCCTTAGCCATTTGCTACAACTCGCCGAAGCCATGGCTCTGCCGGGCTGGATCGAGCGCACGTTTAGCGGGGAGAAGATCAATTTCACTGAACAGCGCGCTGTCCTGCACACTGCGCTTCGAAATCGGCCCAATCTCCCCATCGTCGTTGACGGCGTCGACATCATGGTCGATGTCAATCGTGTTCTCGCGGTGATGATGAGGTTTACCGCAGCGGTTCGTGAAGGTGCGTGGCGGGGCTACACGGGCCAGCTCATTACCGACATCGTCAACATCGGTATCGGCGGCTCCGATCTGGGCCCCGCCATGGCCTGCGGTGCGCTAAAGGCGTTCGCTCATCCGCGCCTCAAAGCCCATTTTGTGTCCAACGTCGATAGCACCCATCTTGCGGAAACGCTTGCGCCGCTCGATCCTGCAACCACGCTGTTCATCGTCTGTTCCAAGACCTTTACCACCCAGGAGACTCTCACCAATGCCCATTCCGCGCGTCGGTGGCTAGTTGAGAAATTGGCGACCGACCAGGCTGTCGCGAAACACTTTGTCGCGGTTTCCACCAATGGGAAAGAAGTCGCGGCATTCGGCATCGACACCGCCAACATGTTTGAATTCTGGGACTGGGTGGGCGGCCGCTATTCGCTTTGGAGCGCCGTCGGCCTATCGGTGGCGCTACTCATCGGTATGGAGCGTTTCGGCGAATTGCTCGATGGCGCCAATGCTATGGACGAGCATTTTCGCACCGCGCCGCTGGCTGAAAATATGCCAGTGCTGCTGGCGCTGCTCGGGATTTGGCAGCGCAATTTCCTGCACGCAGAAAGCTATGCAATACTGCCGTACAGCCAAGCACTGGCGCGGTTCCCGGCCTATCTCCAGCAACTGGAAATGGAGAGCAACGGCAAGCGTATCGATCGCGAAGGACGGGCCGTCGATTACGCAACGGCGCCCGTTATCTGGGGCGAACCCGGCGCCAACGGCCAACACGCGTTCTACCAACTGCTACACCAAGGCTCGTTAGTTGTGCCCGCCGATTTCATCGCCGTAATCGAAAGCGAGTATCCGATCGGCGATCATCAGACCAAACTCCTCGCCAACTGCCTTGCCCAAACCGAGGCGTTGCTGCAGGGCAAGGACTTGGCGAACGTCGAAGAAGAAATGCACAGGGCGGGGCTGTTCCCCGAACAAATCAAGGCGCTGGCGCCGCACAAGGTATTTCCAGGCAATCGCCCCACTAACACTCTGCTGTTGCAACGGCTGGACGCCAAAACCTTGGGCGCCCTGGTTGCGCTCTACGAGCATAAGGTTTTTGTTCAAGGGATAATCTGGAACATCAATTCTTTTGATCAATGGGGTGTCGAACTCGGCAAGCAACTGGCAAATCAAATTTTGGACCAGTTGACAGGTGGATCGCCGAGCCCGCATCACGATGCCTCGACTCGGCGCTTGGTTAGTCTCGCGCAAGTTGCCGTCAAAATTCAGCGGTAATTTATGTTCATTATTCTTTCTCCGCATCTTGGCGGCCGCCACTAAAGATTGGTATGCTAAGGGTCTGTTGAAAAACGTAGCGAGGATGCCCGTATGCCAGGCTCACGGCGCGCACTACCCGGAAAACACTCAACTGTCCATGAAGATTCCGCGCGCTGGGCAACGACGCAAATAGGCGCCGCAGTAGCTTCTCACCAAATGTTACGATGTAATTTGCGGTTTTTTCACGCTGTTGGCATCGCGGAAATTCTTTTACCGGTTTATCTTCGCTTGCATTCACCGATGGCAGCTTAGACGCATGAATCCGTTGGCTCGAGGCCAGATTAAGCTGTCGTTCGAACGCAGTCCGCTGGACCTTGCTGCCCACGCAATCGCGGCGCTGATGGTATTCGGTATCGCGTTTCGGCAAATCCCCACTGTTAGCCTGTTCGCGTGGCTTATGGGGATCGCCGGCATCGCCGGTCTACGACTGCTGATGGCCCGCGTTTTCCTGCTGCGGGCGGACGAGCGCATCCCATCGGTGTGGAGCAGCGCCGACGCCGTCGTCAATTTGGTGAACGGCTTGATTTGGGGTCTGTTGGCATTCATCCAGGCCGATCTGTCGAGTTTGACCCAAACCGCGGTTGTTCTGCTGACGGCCTGCGTGTGCGCTATCAGCCTGTGGAACAACGCATCGAGCGCAGCGAGTTTCCCCGCGATGATGTTGGGCTTGCTCATTCCTTGGTGCGCTACCCTACTGACGGCCACCACCCCACCTTCCGCCATGGCATTGGCATTGGCGGGAATCGGTGTGATTTTCCTTGGTTTATTCGTATTGGTGCATCGCCAGACCAACGAGTTGTTGCGCGCCCAGAAGGAGTCCATGGCGCTTGCGCTGCCGCTGCTAAACCGGGAAATCGCAAAGACCCGGCTCCCCCCTGTTACCGATACATGGACCGCCGCACCCGCCACATCCGTGACCTCACTGGCGGCGCTAGAAGCGCGTTCGTACTCGGGCATCAAACGCCGTGCCTCGGATTTTCGCATGGCGGAAAGTCAGATCAACGTAGGCAGGCCGGTGAGCAGCTTTGGACAAAGCAAGATCAAAGACATTTCGACCCGAGAGCCGGATTCGATTAATCCGGCCGACTGCACAGTGTTAGTGGTCGAGGACAATCTCGATAACCAACTCGTCGCGTTGCATCTATTGCAAAAACGCGGCTACCGCGTGGTGATCGCCAATAACGGTCGCGAGGCATTGACGGCCGTTGAACGCCAACGTTTCGATCTCATACTCATGGATCTGCAAATGCCGGAAATGGGCGGCCTTGAGACCACTGCCGCGATCCGTCTGAAGGAAAAAAACGGCGTAAAGCGGATTCCTATCGTGGCG
>JALYOK010000133.1 GCA_030856925.1 Pseudomonadota bacterium | reverse complement strand
GTATTGATAGCGCTTGACGACTCACCGGTACAGCGATAAATTGATGGTTGGCGAAAGGGATGTTTAAAATCCCTATTCCCCTTGGTGATATGATTCGACAGCTCAGGCAAATCCCGTCGGTGCGAGGAGAGGACCGTGCATGATGCATTGAAAGTGTTCAGTTACGTCGTACTAGTGCTGATGGCCCTCGGCATCGTTTACGCAAGCTACATCAGCATCAAGTATTGGACTGGGATCAGCGTTTAGCAGACTGATGTAATGAGACTGCGGGGTCTAACTGCTTTGTTACCCGGCCGCTCGAAATCCTCTCTTACGCTCTTGAACGCTCCGGTTGCTTGCGGCTCAATTCTGGCAAATGAGTCCTCGCATGTGAGACCTCCGCGCGACGCTTTTCATCGCCATGCAAACGCGACAAGGACGATAAATTGAACAAGCGGCAAGCACGATTCTTTGCGCTCGGGTCGACCGCGCTCGCGACGCTGGCATTCGTGGCGCTCACCATCGACAGCCACCGGCAATTCCCCAAGCTAACGAATGCACAGAACATCACGTCTGCCGTCAGGCACGGCAAGGATGTCTGGCACAAGAACAATTGCATCAACTGCCACACGTTGTTTGGGGAGGGCGCCTACTACGCGCCGGATCTGACTAAGATCGCGCAGCAGCGGGGCGCGCAATATCTTCAGGCGTACCTGCGTGACCCCTCGAAGTTCTACGACGAACAGCGCCACCGCCGGCTGATGCCGAAGCAGGACATGACCGACGCCGAGATTGCCGATCTGGTGGCGTTTCTCGACTGGGTAAGTAAAGTGGATAACCAGGGGTGGCCGCCACGGCCTATCTTGGTGACCGGCGCGAACATTGCCGCTACTGGCACGCTACCGCCCGAACAGGCCGCAGCAGTCGCCGAGACCGCGCTACCGCCAAGCACGAAAGCCGCTCCTTCCGCCAAGGATCCGGTGGCGCTGGGAACAATCGTGTTCCGGACTGCCTCGCCGGCGTGCACTGCCTGCCACTCCCTTTCACCGGGCGCCAATATGGCGGGACCCACGCTCGCCGGTGTGGCGGCGCGAGCGCAGCAGATCGTCATGGCCCCGGATTACAAGGGCAAGGCCAAGGATGCCGAGGGCTACATAAGCGAGTCCATCACGGACCCCAGCGCACATATTGTTCCCGGCGCCATGTACTCGGCGAATGGCGTTTCGTTCATGCCGAACACATTCGGCAAGGACCTGACACCCGATCAAGTCGCGCAACTGGCGGCATATCTGGCGACCTTTAAATAGTTGAAATCTGATTTTTGCGGGCCGGACAAGGCGCAAGCCCGCTCGCCATAAATTTTGAAGAGGTGCCGCAATGCGTTACAGGTCTCAATCGGTTGCTTATTGGTACTTTGCCGTCGCGATGGTGTTGTTCGGCCTGCAGTTGGTGTTCGGGCTGCTGTCGGCGGCCAAATATCTGGGACCCGACCCACTGCTGTATATCCTGCCGTTCGATGTGACCAAGGTCATCCATACCAATTTGCTGATCGTATGGGTGCTGGCGGGTTTCATGGGCGCGACATACTGGATGGTGCCGGACGAATCGCGCAGCGAGCTTTATAGCGTCAAGCTCGCCTACATCCAGCTCATCCTGTGGACCTTGATGGGCGTGACCGCCATCGTCGGCTATCTGTTTCGGTATGGCACGGGTAACAAGCTGCTCGAGCAGCCGTTGCCGCACAAAATCGTGATTGTCATCTGCATGCTGCTGTTCCTCTACAACATCGGCATGACGATCTGGAAATCGCGGCGCTTCACCACCACGGAGGGCGTGCTGGTGCTGGGCCTCGGCCTCGCCGCCGTGCTGTACCTGCCGGCGCTGCTTGAATACGAAAATTACACGGTCGCCATCTTCTATCGCTGGTGGACCATTCACCTGTGGGTGGAAGGCGTTTGGGAAATGATTCAGGGCGGTTTTCTCGCGTATCTGCTGATTCGGCTGTCCGGTGCCGACCGCGAGGTCATGGAGAAATGGCTGTACGTGATTGTCGGCCTGGTTTTCATCGCCGGCATACTCGGCACCGCGCACCACTATTACTGGATCGGTGTACCGAAATACTGGCTGCCGATCGGCGGCATCTTCAGCGCACTCGAGCCGGTGGCGCTGATCGGCATGGCAATCTATGCCTATTCCGCGATGCGCCGGTCGGGCCTTGCGCATCCGAATACGCTGGCGCTGCACTGGACCATCGGCAGCGCCGTGTTCACGTTGTTCGGCGCCGGATTGCTTGGGCTCGCGCACACCTTTCCGGACGTCAACAAGTGGACGCACGGCACGCTGATCACGGCAATGCACGGACATGCCGCGTTCTACGGCGCCTATGGAATGATCGTGCTGGCGATGATTACCTTCGCGTTGCCGGCGATGACGCCGGGACGCTCGGAACGCGGCAGCAGCATCGGGTACTTGTCGTTCTGGATGCAGTTGGGCGGAATGTTTGGCATGACGCTGTCATTTGCGACCGCCGGCATCGCGCAGGTCTACCTGGAGCGCATTCTCGGCATGGGGTATCTCGACGCGCAGCTCAAGATTCAGGTGCACTTCCTGATGCTGCTGGCGACAGCGTCGCTTTTCACCATTGGCGTAGGACTGTTCATCTACGATTTTTTCCGCTATGCGCCGCGCTTTGACGTGAGCAACGAGACGGAGCCCGCGCTGCGGCCGGGTGTTGCGGGCCCGGCGCCAGCGTTGTGACCACGCCGCCGTCCAGAGGAGATTTACACGCCGTCGGCAAGCACGCGCACGCAACGGCGGCGGCGGGCGCGGAACCGTATTACCTGCCGGCCGGCGACGAGGTTGCCATCTTCGAGCACTGTCATTCGCGCCGTCTCGCGGTAATGCTCAAAGGGCCAACGGGTTGCGGCAAGACGCGTTTCGTCGAACACATGGCATGGCGGCTGGAGCGCCCCCTGGTGACCATTTCCTGCCACGACGATCTGACGGCGAGCGACCTCATCGGCCGCTTCCTGATTCGACACGACGGCACGGCATGGCAAGACGGCCCATTGACTCGTGCGGTTCGCGCGGGCGCCATCTGCTATCTGGATGAAGTGGTCGAGGCGCGGCAGGACACCGTGGTCGTGTTGCATCCGTTGAGCGATCACCGGCGCATCCTGCCTGTCGACAAGACCGGCGAGACGATCGAGGCGGCGCCGGGCTTTCAACTGGTTGTGTCTTACAACCCCGGTTACCAGCGCATGCTGAAGGACCTGAAGCCAAGTACGCGGCAACGGTTCGTGGCGCTCGACTTCGATTTCCCACCCGCGGAGCGGGAGGCGGCGATCGTCGAGCGCGAAGGCGCCGCTGACCACGCGACTGCGGTTGCGCTGGTGACGCTGGGGCGCCGGCTGCGGGGGTTGCGCGACCGTGGGTTGGCGGAGGCGCCAAGCACGCGACTGCTGATTGCCGCAGCCCGGCTGATTGCCAGCGGCATTTCCGTGCGGCAGGCGTGCTACAGCGCAGTAGTTTCACCGTTGTCGGACGACGAGTCTCTGGTTGGCGCAATGCATGACTTGGTCGACGCGACGTTCCTTTAGTGTAGCCTGAGCAACTCGAAGTGGCTGAAGCCGAAGACGTCATCACCGATGTCGCGTGGCACGCGACGATCTACGCGCAGAGACTCTGGCGTCGACAGCGCGCTAAGCCTCCACCCACCCGAACAATCGCGCTAGCCGACGTTTCCCAGCGCATCGACTTGCTGATCGCGGCGGTGTTCGGGACCAGTTATCGACTTCGAACGGCACAGGCGCCCGCGCCTACAACATTCCTTGCGACGGTATTCCGTCGCCACGAGCGGCCCCGCGTGCGGCACGCGGTGCCGGCGACGGACGGAGTGAGCATCTGGTTGCCGTCCGTTGCCGGCATCGCAGATCCGGCCGTTGCGATCGACCTTCTTCGCACCGTTGCGCTGCAGCAGGCCATGCGCGCCAGCAGGGGCAGCGCTCTTCTCCTGAGTGCCCAAGCCAGCCCTTTGATCCGCGAAATCTATCTGCTCGTCGAAGCGCACGCGGCCGATGAACTGCTTGCGTGTCAGTTGCCGGGAATTATCGGATCACTGAATGCGTTGCGGCGGGCGGCGCTGGCGGCGCGGCCGGCCATGGCGAGCTTCCCCGTAGCGCGGAGGCCCCTCGAGACGTTTGTGCGAACGCTGCTGGAG
>JALYOK010000105.1 GCA_030856925.1 Pseudomonadota bacterium | reverse complement strand
CTTGTTGCCGGTTTTCGAACTGAGAGGTCGCAGCATTCAACAATTCGCCAGCATCGGTATCAGTGTTTACCCCGACGATGGGCTGGACAGCGCAACGCTGTTGGACAAAGCCGATCGGGTCATGTATCGCGTCAAACAACGAGGGGGTGGCTGGGTTTGCTGCGAGGCCGACGATGCGGAAGCGGCCGCCGTTGCGACGAAACATCAATAGCGGGCTTTGAAGCGGCTGTAGAGTCCACCACAATCATGGGCGACCTTGTCGTTCGTTAACCATCTAATCCGACGTACTTCAGGCAGGTTTAACTGGCGTGAAATTTATTTGTTATCGTTGATGAACGGTGCGCTAGCGCACCCTACAGATATTTTTTGGCGCCTTGCCACGACCCGCATGAATATTGCCTCCTGGCAATGCATGCTCTGACCGCCGCACCCTTATTGCCTCGCAGACCGATTGAATTCAGCGCGTTAGTGTAGTGCGCCATAATTAACGGGACAAATAAAAATGATGGATTTTTTCGTCTGGCGAGGCGCGAGGAGGCCGCATAGCGGGCTCTATGCAACGACGAGCAACGAAGCCAGACGGAAAAAGACGCATTTTTATGTTCTGTTAATTATGGCGAACTACACTAGCTGCTACATCACCATGCAATCGGTTGTTTGTCGCGAAAGAATCCACTGCGCGGGCCATCGTCTTCGAGCATCGCGAGCCACACGGCGGTATCGGCGCCCTGCTCTACCGTGCGCGGCGCGTCGGGGCCGCCCATGTCGCTTTTCACCCAGCCGGGGCATATCGAGTTGACCAAAATATTCGTGTCGGCGAGTTCCGCGGCCAAGGTGAGCGTGAAGGAATTTAACGCGGTCTTGGAGATGCGATAGGCCGGTGTGCCACGGCCGCTTGCACTTAATTGACCGAGGCCACTGGAAACGTTGACGATGCGGCCGTAGCCTTTTTCCTTCATCAATGGCACCAGTGCGCGACACAGCATGGCCGGGCCGTAAAGGTTGGTCGCCATGGTGTTGTGCAGCACGTCGGGGCTCATTTCCGATGCGCTGCTGCCGCTCGGGTCGAGCATGACGCCGGCGTTGTTGACCAGGATATCCGCCGCGCCGTAATTCTTTTTGACGAAGTCACGCAGGATCTGCACGGCGGTCGGATCGGTGACGTCGCAGGGATGGTAAGCGGCGCTCAAGCCTTCGTCCTTCAACTTCTGACAAGCACCCGCCGCCTTGGCCGCACTGCGCGCCGTGAGCACGACATGCACTCCCAGCTTCGCCAACTGCCGGCTGATTGCCAGGCCAATGCCGCGATTCGCGCCGGTCACCACTGCAACTCGTTGTTCCATGTTTATTTCCTTCAAAAAGACGATCCCGGTTGCTTTAAAAACTCGATCTCAGCTTCAGTGCTGACACGGCCGAGGATGCGATTGCGGTGAGGAAAGCGGCCGAAACGAGCGATCACATCATGATGCCGCTTCGCGTAGTCCAAAAAATCCGCTCGGCTCGAATCGGCATCGATCAACGCCTGCAGCAGCGCGACCGAACGGGCTTGATCCGGTAACGACTCGCTGTGTTCGAACGGCAAATAGAAAAATACTCGCTCTAAGGAATTGACCGTCTGGTCGTGCCGATGCTCGATTGCGAAGCGCGCGGTATCCAATGCCATGGCGTCAGTCGCGAACGCGCGCGGCGTGCCCCGGAACATGTTGCGCGGGAACTGGTCCAGCAGGATGATGAAGCTGAGAGAATGCTTAGGAGTGTCGCGCCAATGCCGCAACTCACCACGTTCCGCAGACTCCAGCGTGGCGAGAAAGCGCCGCCGAATTTCTTCGTCAAACGCCGTATCCTTTACGAACCAGGCCGTGCGCGATTCACCGAACGCATCAAGATTCGGCCCGCCAAACCAAAAATCGCAAATCGCTTCCGGGTCGACCGTCACGGGTATGCAATCTACTTCAGTAAACGAAACAGGTCCGCCTCGAGCTTACCTGTCGGCTGACATTTGGTCGCAGCGTTCGGAAAAGTGCCGGTCTCGCCGGTGCTGAAACTTATCGTATCGTTGAGCAACAACGGCTGGGAGTTGGCGCCACCGACCGCCGATTGGTCGCGAGTTAAGGTATAGGACGACGCAGCAGCTACGCGCGTCTTTTCCGCCTCAAGCTCATCGAAGACCATGCGTACCGCGGCAGTCAAACCCATGCGGCGCTCAACTTGGTAAACTTTGCCCTTGTTCATGACCTGATATTGCTCAAACGCGCTCGCAGCAGCGAAATCATAGGTCTTGTCGCCCTGGGGAGTCTTGACCTTATTCACCACCCGCCCGCAATCGACATAGTTCTGCGGGTCGCCGCTGTAATGTACTTGCAGTTCGCCCTTGGCTTCATCGACGTGGTCGATGTAAAAATTGGTTCGGCTCATCGCGAGCATGAACTTTTTCCACACCGTCTTTTTTGACCGCCAAACATCGCGCTCCAGATCCGATACGACGACGATCTCGGGCTTCACATACTCGGTAGGCGGCTTCACCGGCGGCGGGCCGGGCTGAGGACGGCTCTCAAGCACCGAGCAGCCGGCCAAGGCAAACAACGCGACGGCTGGAAGGAGCAACACTTTCATGGGTCTAGTATTATCCGGGACAGCACTACCAGCATTCCGGCCGTCGCGCCCCAGATGTTATAACCCTCAAAAGGCATCGCATAGAAATGACGTAAGCGGCCATTGCGCACGGCGCTTTGCAATTGGCGATGAGTCGGATCGACCAGGAAAGACAGGGGTACTTCAAATACCTCCGCGACCTCGAAAGCGTCCAGCGTCAGAGAGAATGGCGGCTCGACCCAGCCGATTACCGGCGTCACGCGAAATCCGGTCGGAATGAAGTAATCAGGCAAGCGTCCCAATAGTTGCACACGGCTGCGATTAAGACCGATCTCTTCCTCGGTCTCGCGCAGCGCGGTTTCTTCCGGACTGTTATCTTCCGCGTTCACCTTGCCGCCGGGAAAACTGATCTGTCCGGCATGGTCGTACAGATGATCGGTGCGGCGCGTCAACAACACTGACAAGCCATCCGGCCGGTTGATCAATGGAACCAGAACCGCCGCCGGCGTCGTCGCAGCGACTTCATCCGGCGTCATGCTCAAGCGCCCGTCTTCGATGGGTAAGGATTTTCCGGCACGCAATCGCGCCGCTACTATCTGGCGGTCAAATTGCCTGACGTCTACCCTAGTGGCAGCATTTGTATTTATGCTACTAGCGAAATCGATTGTTTTCAAACTGGTGGTGGATGTAATGTATGCATTGCGACATTTTACCCGAGTAACGGATAGGTTTTCGAAACCATGAATCCTCTATCTTTCGGTTGCGCCGTTTTGGTGATTGCTTCGCTGTGGTGCGCGCCGCTTAGTGCGAATGCGGCCGGCGAGCCCGATTGCCGCCGATTGTACGAGGAAATCGATCGGGCCATTCATGGCGCAGGTGTGGGCGACGCACAGGAAGCGAAGGTCAAGGGCTATCCCTATCTGCGCAGCAATCGATTTTTGGCGAGCATCGTGAAGGACGTCGATAGCGACCAGCGCTTCGACTTTTTGCTGCAACAATTAATGGCGCTCGACCAACGGGCACGGCGACTGGAATTGAGCAACTTGCCGCCGCTGGCGCTGGCCGATCTGGTGCGAACTCAACGGCAGATATTTCCGAGCCTAATGGACATCAATGCCGTGCTCGGTGATTGCGCCCACTCTCTTCTCGCCGTGGATCGTGTGCGTCCGGAAGCGATCAAACGCAATATTCGCGCGCCTGAAAGTTACAGCGTGTTCAAACGTCTACTTGGGTTTTATCCAGTGACGGCGATCGCCTTCTCGAGAGGCATTCGCAAATTTCAAAGAGAGATGTCCGAAACTTTCAGGAAAACTCTTAGCGGCGTCGTTCGCTATGGCGACGTTTTGATTTACGTTCCACAGACATTCGAACCCATCGACGTCGCTTTGATCCTGCACAATGCGAGCGACAATCCATTGCGGATCCCGTTGCCGGGCCCGGCTGAACTCGCGCAACTCTTCAATCAGTTCGCGCCCAACTTCGCGATCGACACGCGCGGTGATTTTGATCGGCCCGGCGCGTTCGATCGGAGCGACGGTGGACGAACCTACATCGATACGACGTCCGCAAAGATTTACACCCTTATGTCCCACACCAGGCTCGAGGGACAAACCTTGCTGCAACTCAACTATGCGATCTGGTTCAGCGAGCGGCCCAAGAAAGGAAAGTTCGATGCGCTGGGCGGCGCACTCGATGGTTTGGTCTGGCGCGTGACACTGGCGCCCGATGGTCAGCCGCTTCTTTACGACACCATCCATCCCTGCGGCTGTTACCATCTTTTCTTTCCGTCCGACAAGCTGCGTGCAAAGCGGCGTCATCCCTCACTGCAGGAGCATGCCTACGTTCCACAAATCGCGCCCCGCTTGGATCCGGGCGAGCATCCGACCGTCTGGGTGGAAAGCGGAACTCACTACATCGTACGCTTGACCAAAACCGTGCCGGAGGCGACGCGATCCGCGATGCGCTACGAACTAGCCGACTATGATCAACTCCGCTCATTACCTCACACCGACGGCGCCCGGCAAAGCCTGTTTCGTCCCGATGGCCTAATCGAAGGCACGGCGCGCGGCGAACGATTGTTTTTCTGGCCCATGGGTATCGCAAGCGCCGGCGCCATGCGCCAGTGGGGACATCACGCCACGGCCTTCGTCGGCATGCGCCATTTTGATGATCCGGATCTCATCGAGAAAGCGTTTGAAATAGTCCCGTAGAGCGCCCCACCCGCCGTTTTCCACACGATTGGTTGGCGGCTGGAACCCACCCTACGGCTCAGCCACGAGCCAGTATCCATGCGGGTCTTCAGGCAATGTCCAAACAAGATAACACTTGCCGGAAGACCTTTGCTTGGTCATAATTGTCGTCATTCATTTTGCACACGGGGTGCCCAATGTTCAACGACGCCGCAATTATCCAAGCCCGCATCGATCTCACCGCCGCACTGCGCTGGGCGGCGCGTCTCGGTCTCAACGAAGGGGTCTGCAATCACTTTAGCCTGGCCTTGCCTGGCCACCTTGATCATTTTCTGATCAATCCCCAGGGGCTGCATTGGTCCGAGATCACGCCGGCTGATCTGGTAATTCTGAACGGCAAGGGTGAAGTCGTGGCAAGCAAACACCAGGTGGAACCGACGGCGTTTTTCATTCATGGCGGCATCCATCGCGGCAATCGCAAAGCCTGCGTGCTGCACACTCATATGCCTTACACGACTGCGTTGACCTTGCTCGAAGACGGCGAATTAAAGTGGGCGAATCAGAATGCGCTGCGATTCCACGGCCGCGTCGCCTATGATCATGGCGGCTACGGCGGCGTTGCGCTCGCCCACGAAGAAGGCGACCGCATGTGTAAGGCGCTGGGTGATGCCGATGTATTGCTCCTCGAGCACCACGGCGCCATCGTTTGCGGCGAGTCCGTGGCTTACGCCTTCGACGACCTCTATTACCTTGAACGCAGTTGCATGGTGCAAGTGCTGGCGCAGAGCACCGGGCAGAAACTGAAAATGATTCGCGAGGAATTAAGGCAAGGTGTGGCCGACCAGATCGGCGGCGAGCGGCAACAATCGACGCTGCATTTTGAGGCGCTGAAGCGGATATTGGATCGCGATGAGCCTGGGTGGTCTACGGTCGGGTAACGAATATCCGTCGGGCGGGGAGCAAATTGACTTAACTCGCTAATGCACTGCGCCGGTCCGCAAACCGGGTGATATCAACCAGCGATCGAGCAGGTCGAAACCCCATTGCACAATCAACGCCAACAGCGCCGCGGGCACTGCTCCGGCGAGCAACATGTTGTTGTCGTTAAGAGCGAGACCCGCGGCGATGCGTTCGCCATAACCGCCGGCGCCGATGAAGGCCGCGATAGTTGCCGTGCCGACGTTGATGATAGCCGAGGTTTTTACACCGGCGAGGATCGTCCCCGTGGCGAGCGGCATTTCAACCAGCCTGAGCCGCGCGCCGGCCGGCAAACCCAACGCCGCAGCGGATTCACGCAAACTTTGCGGAATCTGCGTCAGGCCGGCGTAGGTGTTGCGCACGATCGGCAACAGCGCGTACAAAAACAGCGCCACTAGCGCCGGGACAGTACCGATGCGGCTGAAAACGGGAATGAGAAATGCCAGCAACGCCAAGGCGGGGATGGTTTGCAACACCCCCGTCAGCGACAAAATCCATTTGCCGACGCTTGGGCTGCGGCTGGCGACAATGCCGAGCGGGATGCCGATCACGATGCTGGCCGCAAGGGAAACGAACACGAGGTTGAGATGCTGCAAGGTGAGCCGCAGAAAATCGGGCGCAGTGAGCCGGCTCCAAAAACCCTGTTTCGCTTCTCGTGTCACCTTCTGTTTAACATCGCCTGTCAAGAAGCGTTCCGCGATCGCGGCAAATCCTCGCCCGGCGAGTTCCGCTTCCGCATTGAGGCGGATCATGGTTTGATCGTCGATGGTGTGCTGCAGTTGTTGTAAACGTTTCCAAGTTTTGGGAAACCGTGCGGGCAAATCAAGCCGATAAAGCAATACCGCATCGTAGGCAGGAAAATATTGCCTATCGTCGCGCAGAACCCGCAACCGGTATTTTTCGATTTTCGCATCGGTAGAATAAATATCGGTCACATCGATTTGCTTTACCGCCATGGCCTCGTAGGCCAGTCCGTGATCGATGCCGGTCACCGGCAAGGCGCCTGGCAGCGCATACTTTGCGACCAGCCCAGGCCAGCCGTCGCTGCGGCCGAGAAATTCCTGCGACAGTCCATACTTTAATTGCGGATGCTTAGCTAGATCGGATACGGTCTTGATGTCTAGCTCCGCCGCCTGCTGCTCCCGCATCGCAAGGGCATAGGTGTTGTTGAAGCCGAGCGGCACGGCGACGCCAAGACCTTCCGCGGCAAGCCGGGTGTTAAGCAACGTAACATCGAACGGGCCGTCGATCTTGAGAATTTCTTTGGCAATCGTCCCGGTGTAATCTGGATAAAGATCGATAGAGCCGCTTTTGAGGGCGGCAAAGACGATGCCGGTATTGCCCAAACCTTGACGGTGGTTCACGGTCACTTCTTTCGTCTGCGTCGCCGCCTGAGTGATGACCTCTCCCAAAATATACGACTCGGTAAAGCGCTTGGAGCCGACACGCAATTCCTCGCTGATCGCATGGGCGTTCAGCCCCGCGCAGAATACCCACATCATCGTTACGAATCGCCGTTTCATGGCCTTCGTGTCATTGAGTAAGACCAACATAGCCGCGTTGGGCCATGACAAACTCCGTCACGAACGACGTAACGGGACGTTGCTGAAAATCGTCGATCAGCCCGGTTTGCGTTACCTTTCCGTCGCGCATCAACACGATCTGATCGGCGAAATACGCCGCCTCGTGAAGATCGTGGGTGACCAATACGACGGTTTTGTTCAACTGCGAGAAGATGGTTTTTAGTTCGCCTTGCAACGCATAACGGGTGATGGGATCGAGCGCGCCCAACGGTTCGTCCAGCAACAAAAGCGGCGGATCCAACACCAATGCCCGCATCAGGGCGACACGCTGACGCTGGCCGCCGGACAATTGCTGGGGATAGCGATCAAGGAGCGCGGGCGGTAGACGAACTAATTCAGTCAGGAACGCCAGCCGTTGTTTTACGGATTCATTGTCACGGCGCATAAAGCGCGCCAGCAGAGTGACGTTGTCGCGCGCGGTGAGATGAGGGAATAAGCCTCCGTCCTGAATGACGTAACCCATCTTCTGACGCAGTTCCGAAAGGTTGGCATCGGTCAATTCGACGTCGTTGATGATAACGCGGCCCGTATCGGAAATCACCAGGCCTGCCAAGAGACGCAATACGGTGGATTTACCGCAGCCGCTGGGGCCGATCAGGACGGTAGTCGTCTGCGGGCGAAAAGCGAACGTGAGCGGCGCCAGCGCGACGATTTCCGCATAGCGCTTAGAGACGTTTTCTACGGCAATCATGAACTCATTCTAATATCGTCGGCCTGCGAGGTAATGGCCCGAGGCCACCCAGTATCCATGCGCCTCTCGGGGCATGCTGCGCGCCGAGAGCGGCGGGCGCAAATTGAAGCATGCGGTCTTGGCTACGCAACGGTTGCCACACCGATCATACTGTCCCGTGTCACAAGTTCCGCGAGTTCGCTTTCATCAAGAAGTTCGGAGCCCGCCGGTCGCAACGGCAACACCAGATAACGCATATCCGCCGTACTATCGTGAACGCGCACCACAACGTCGTCAGGAATATCGGTGCCGAATTCGCGCAATACCGCCCGCGGATCGCGCACCGCGCGGCTGCGGTAATTTTTACTTTTGTACCAGTCCGGCGGCAAACCCAGCAGCATGCGCGGATAACAAGAACACAAGGTGCACACCACCAAGTTGTGAATTTTTGCAGTATTCTCCAATACGATGAGATTGGTTGGTCCGACATCGATGCCGATTTCGCGGGCGGCGTCGGAGCCGTGGGCCAAGGCGCGGGCCTTGTATAACGCATCGAGCCACGCACGCGCCACGAGCCGTGCGCCGATGCCGGCGTTGCGGCCATCCATCGCTTCGATCGTGCGGCGCACATCCGCCGCGGTAACTATATTTTTTTCGATCAGCAATTCGCGCAAAGCCGTTTCCATGACCTGATAATACTCGCTCGCTCCGGACTTGCCGCGCCCGGCATTGCGTAAATCCGGCTGACCATAGCGTCGATAGCTGCTCACGGTTTTTCCTTCACTCGGTAGGTTCCAGCCAATGCTGATAGATCTCGATTTCGATGCTGTCGTATTCGCCGCCGGCGTAATCTGGCCATAGATCTCGTTGCGTAAAACGCACTCGATACAGCGGCTGTCTCGGCGTGCCCGGTCGCGCGTATGCCAATTCCTCGGGATTGGCGAATACACCGCACAACCGCTCGATGGCGCCGCTCCGGCCGCGCACATACCACGGTGTGCGGATGTGGCCGGGCGAATACATCGCTCGCACTCGAACCGCGTCGCCAACTTTGAAGCATGGCGCGATGGCGTCGACCTTCATGTTTGCTCGCTCGCCGGGCGCGCTTCGACTTCGGCCATTTTCCGATTCAGCTCGTCTATGCTGACCACGCCGCGCTGGATCATGGTCTGGGTGATGGCGAAGATCCACCGCTCGTAGTAGCTCATGGTCTCGTAGGCATCGCCTCCTATGCTCTCGATATTGCGCCGCAACTCGTCTACCGTAAGCAACTGTCGGCCTTCCTGCGACAGCAGCACCATCAACGCATCGACGCGCTTTTCCCACAACGCATAGTCGTGCTCGCTCAACTCTACCGGCCCCGCCGGCAGACCGCCCATATCGTGATGACCGCGCATCATGTTCGTTCATTTCCTGATTGAATTGTCGGCTTGATAATATGCGTATGATTGAGGTTTATCAACCTACTGCGGGTTAGGTAGATAAGCGACAGATTTAGAGAAAAAAGCGCGCGCTACTAAATACTCAGTTATTTTCGACTTGCCTTCCGGAGAACTCTATGCACACCATCCTCGAATACGCTGCTGATCTCTCGGCAGGCAAAACCAGCAGCCGCGAAATCATTGAAAGGGCCCTCGCCAAGATTGACGACAAGAATGGCGAAGGCGCACGCACCTATCTCAAGGTTTTTCGCGATGGCGCATTTGCGGGGGCCGACGCTTCGGACCGCCTGCGAAAACACGGCATCGTGCCTTCGCCGCTCGCCGGGTTGCCGATCTCGATCAAGGACCTGTTCGACATCGCCGGGGATGTTACCTTGGCCGGCGTAAAGGCGCATCAGGCTCTGCCCGCGGCCACAAGCGACGCGCCCATCGTTACGAGGTTACGCGCCGCCGGCGCGGTGATCATCGGCCGCACCAACTTGAGCCCCATGGCGTTTTCGCCGTTGGGCATCAATCGCGATTTCGGAACACCGGGCAATCCCGCCGACCGCGCGCGGATTCCCGGCGGCTCCTCGTCGGGCGCGGCAGTCTCGGTCACCGACGGCATGGCAGTCGCGGCGATCGGTT
>JALYOK010000102.1 GCA_030856925.1 Pseudomonadota bacterium | reverse complement strand
CAGGCCTGGGGGCCTCTGTTGGCGATGAATGAGATGGCGAATGGCTCGGTCGAGGCGGTGGTTTCCCGCCTCAAAACGCTACCGGACTATCGCGGCATGTTCGAGGCGGTGTTCGCCGGACGGTCAGCGGATGAAGAAACCATCGGCCAGGCTCTCGCAAGTTACGAACGCACATTGCTCGCTGGCAATTCACGCTTCGATCGCTGGTATTTCGGCCACGATGTGCGAGCCTTATCCGCCGAGGAACAGGCCGGCTTCGAGGTCTTTAAGCGCGCGAATTGCGCCAACTGCCACATGGTAGACGAACACGCGGCGTCGTTTACCGACAACCGTTTTCACGACACCGGCATCCACGCCGCCAAACAACTACAATCGTCCCGCCCGATCAGCGTCCAACTCGCGCCCGGAATCAGCGTCATGTTCGATCCCAACGATTTAGCCCATGTCGCCGAGCCCGACCAAAAGGATGACGGACGCTTCGAAGTTACTCGCGATCCTGTCGATCGGCACGCCTTCAAAACCCCGAGCCTACGCAATGTCGCCCTAACGCCGCCCTACATGCACGATGGATCGATGGCGACATTGGCGGACGTCATTGATTTTTATGCCACCGGCGGCGCGGGCTGTGCGTCGGAAGAAAAAGTCGGATTGTCATCCCGAGACAGACAGCGGTTGATCGCATTCTTAGTTAGTTTGACAGGTGCGAACGTGGCCAACCTGGGCCAAGACGCTCGCGCAGCGTTTGTAAACTACTGAGAAATTCCTTATCGGGTTCATTTAATGTCATGTTAAAACTCATTGTATTTAGTCTGATCGGATTCACCGTCATGTTTGCGGGCGCGGAGGAGCTTCCGCTGTTCGATGGCCATCTTCACTACAGCGGCAACGCTTGGGAAGAGACTCCGCCGGAACAGGCAATCAAGCTCCTAGACGAGGCGAATATCGGTAAAGCGTTATTGTCGAGCACCCCCATTGAAGGCACGCTGAAACTCTACGCCGTAGACCCCAAGCGCTTTGTGCCGGAGCTGCGGGTTTATCACAAGACGACGAGCTACGAGACATGGCTGGTGGAACGGGCAAATTGGTGGCGCGCTGACGACACCATTGCGTTTCTGGAGAAAGAACTGAAACGCGGGATTTACGCCGGCATCGGCGAGTTTCACTTATTCGGCGCCGAGGCGGAAAGCGATGTCATCAAGCGTTTGGTTAATCTGGCGGTGGAAAAAAAACTTCATCTGCATGCCCACTCGGATGCACAAGCAATCGAGACATTGATGTCACACAATCCGAACGCCAAGGTGCTATGGGCGCACGCCGGTATGAATACGCCGGTGAAAACCGTCGACCAATGGATGGCGCGTTATCCCATCATGTCGGTCGAGTTGTCTTATCGCTACGACGTCGTCAGCGGTGATGACATCGATCCAGGCTGGCGCAAATTATTTCTCAAATATCCCGATCGTTTTGTGATAGGCAGTGACACCTGGACGCCATCCCGCTGGCCGGAAGTGCCGAGCATTGCGCAGTGGTATCGAGGCTGGCTCAACAAACTTCCGCGCGAGGTGGGAGAGAAAATCGCTTACAAGAACCTCGCGCGATTTTTAGGAACGGATTTTCCCTAATTTACAAATCGTACGCGCCAAGAGGCGGATGGATCTTGCCGCTCAGGCCATGCACTGCCAGGGGCCATGCAGGGCGCGGGTCGTGGCGCACCATAAAAAATGCGGGGTGGGATCCCATCCCGCTGACTACTAAAACGTCCCGCCGTACGCGCCGCCATCGATAAGAAAATTCTGGCCGACGATGTATCCGCCACGGGAATTACACAAGAACGCCGCCGCCATTCCGAACTCTTCAATATTTCCGAACCGACCGGCGGCAATCGTCTTCATGCGTTCCGCTTCCGTCTCTTCGTAGCTCTTGCCGGCCATCTTTGCTCCCGCATCGATGCGGCTCATCATAGTGTCCGTCGCGAACAGGCCCGGCAGCAGGTTATTGATGGTTACGTTGTGCTTGGCGACGGAGCGCGACAGGCCGGCGACGAAACCTGTGAGACCGCTGCGCGCGCCGTTGGAGAGCGCCAGGATTTCGACCGGCGCCTTCACCGCGGCCGAGGTGATATTGACGATGCGGCCAAATTTTCGTGCGATCATGCCATCGATGGTGGCCTTCATCAGTTCGATCGGCGTAAGCATGTTGGCGTCGAGGGCTTTGATCCAATCGTCGCGGGAGAAATTGCGGAAGTCGCCGGCGGGCGGGCCGCCGGCATTGTTGATGAGGATGTCCGGGTTGGGGCAGGCGGCGAGCACTTTGGCGCGGCCTTCCGGCGTTGTGATGTCGCTCGCGACGGTGGTGATCGCGCCGCTGCCGAGCTTGCGCAGTTCTGCCGCAGTTAGCTCGAGCGTCTCGGCGGTGCGCGCCGTAATGGTGACGTTGACGCCTTCTTTGGCCAGCGCCATCGCGCAACCTTTGCCGAGGCCTTTACTCGCCGCGCATACGATGGCGTTTTTACCTTTGATGCCTAGATCCATGAATCCTCCAAGATGTTTTGATAGTTACAAGAATGCGTTTTAATTGCGCGAATGACAGCCAATTGCGAATGACGTAGGGTCGAATATCTTCAGTACGGCAACACCGCATCCGCTTTCGCCGCCAAAATCACACGGCGAAAATCATTCTGTATTCGCTTCAACGCCGCTTCGCTATCCGCCTCGAAACGCAACACGATCACCGGCGTGGTGTTGGACGAGCGCGCCAGGCCGAAGCCGTCGGCGTATTCCACTCGCAAGCCATCGATGGTGATGACCTCGCGCGGATTGTCGAACTTCGCCGTTTTCTGCAAATGCTCGATCAGTGAATAATTTTCGCCTTCCTTGAGTTTGATCTGCAACTCCGGCGTGGCGATGGCGTCGGGCAGGGCGTTCAATACCGCGTTGGGATTTTTCTCGCGGGTCAAAATTTCCAGCAATCGGGCGCCGGCGTATAAGCCGTCATCGAAACCGAACCAACGTTCCTTGAAAAACACGTGGCCGCTCATCTCGCCTGCCAGCTCGGCGCCAGTTTCGCGCATCTTGCCTTTGATCAATGAATGACCGGTTTTCCACATGGTGGCTTTGCCGCCGTGTTGTTCGATCCAAGGCTTTAAGTTGCGCGTGCATTTCACGTCGTAAATGATCTCGGCGCCGGGCTTGCGCGTGAGCACGTCGGCGGCGAACAACATTAACTGCCGGTCGGGAAATATCACATTGCCTTGTTTCGTGACCACACCCAAGCGATCGCCGTCGCCGTCGAAGGCGAAGCCCAATTCCGCATCGCTGGATTTCAAAGTGCGCATGACGTCTTGCAAATTTTCAATGTGCGCCGGATCCGGATGATGGTTGGGAAAGGCGCCGTCGACGTCGCAAAATAATTCGATCACTTCGCAGCCAAGTTTGCGAAATAACGTCGGCGCGTAGGCGCCGGGTGAACCGTTACCGCAATCGACCACCAGCTTAATGGGCCGCGCGAGCTTGATGTGGCCGACGATGGCATTGAGATAATCCTCCGTTACGTTGCGTTGGCTGTATTTGCCTTGGCCTTGTTTCAGATTGCCGTTCTCGTAGCGCGTTCTTAATTGCTGGATCGTTTCACCGTATAAGGTCTCTCCGCCCAGCACCATTTTCAAGCCGTTGTAGTCCGGCGGATTGTGGGAGCCGGTGACCATCACGCCGGAATACCCGGCCCATTGATACGCGGCGAAATACAGCATGGGCGTGGCGACCATGCCGACGTCGATGACGTCGATGCCGGTGGATTGTATGCCTTGCGCCAGGGCCGCGCTCAGCGAGGGGCCCGACAAGCGTCCGTCGCGGCCGATGACGATGGTGGAGAGCCCTCGAGACGTGGCTTCCGAGCCCAGCGCCTGGCCGATGGCATGAACGATATCGGGCGTTAACGTCTTATCGACGATGCCGCGGATATCGTAAGCCTTGAAAATTTCTTTCGGGAGCGCGGTGGCGGCGGTCATGGAGGAGTTTCAATCGATTGGGGGTAAACTCAATTCTATCAAGACAAGTTGATTTTGGGTGATACATTGACCAGCGACAAAAAGACGCGCTGCGCTTGGGTGGGCGACGATCCGCTCTACATGGCCTATC
>JALYOK010000085.1 GCA_030856925.1 Pseudomonadota bacterium | reverse complement strand
AGATTATTCATAAGTAATATTCACATGTTCTGATTATAATAATAAGCAACGCTTATTATTAGCCGGATCTTGCTATGTTGCATCTTACTTTCCGCCAGTTGCAAATTTTCGAAGCCGTCGCACGCCGTTTGAGTTATTCCCGCGCGGCCGAAGAGTTGCATCTCACCCAGCCCGCCGTTTCCATGCAGATGCGCGAGTTGGAAGACAACGTCGGCTTAGCGATGCTGGAACAAATCGGTAAGAAAATTTTTCTCACCCAAGCGGGAGAGGAATTGCATCGTCGCAGCCGAGACATCCTGGTGCGCATCGCGGAAACGCGCGCCGCGCTTGAAACCTTGAAGGGTGTCGATCACGGCCGTCTTAACATCGCCGTGGTCAGCACGGCGAAATATTTCGCGCCGAAATTGCTTGCCTTGTTTTGCCAACGCCATCAAGACGTGAAGCTCAACCTCACCGTCAGCAACCGTGAGGAGGTCCTGCATCGCTTGGCGGAAAATCAAACCGACCTCGTCATCATGGGTCAGCCGCCCGAGGGACTCGACGCCGAAAAAGAAGCCTTCGCCTATCATCCGCTCGGCATCATCGCACCACCGGAACACGCGCTCGCGCAGGCAAAACAAATTCCATTGCACGCGCTGATGAAGGAAACCTTTCTCATCCGCGAACCGGGCTCCGGCACACGCAACGTATTCGAACGGCTGCTCACCACCCATCGCCTGCAAGCTTCGCGCACGCTGCAAATCGACAGCAACGAAACGATCAAACAAGCCGTCATGGCCGGCATGGGCATCGCTTTGTTGTCGCTGCATACCATCAGTTTGGAAATGGAAGCAAAGCGGCTCGTCGTGCTTCACGTCGAATCGCTTCCCATCATGCGGCGCTGGTACATTGCCCACCGTGCGGGAAAACGCCTGTCGCCGGCAGCCGTGGCATTTCGGCGGTTTCTACTGGAAGAAGGCGCGGCGCTGCTCGGTCAAGTGCCTGAGGCCGCAAAAGAGGCGCCACGCCAGAAGGCAAGCGGGAAGCGGCTTCCAGGCAAGGATGCCCGTAGAGGCAAGCTGGGCATGCCTGTTGGCAAGGCATAAAACGTAAGCCGGGCGCGCTCGCACCACACAACATCGCTCGAAAAACGTTTTGTCACGACGTCGGCGGTCGCTATAACTCGTGTACATTAACGAGCTTTCCCGCTGAGTTGGGCTGGCGCATACTGCTCTGGATGAACTGACAGACCCGTGGAGGCTGAAGATGAAGACGATACAAGAGCTCATTTCCATTTCGTTAGTGCGTGCCGCGATGATCGCAATCGTGGCGTTTCTCGCTGGTTCTGCAGCGCGGGCCGAAACGCTGACCGAGATCGACGTTGCCGCCGCGGCGGCGCGCATCCAAGGGCAGCAAATTAGAGTGTTGGACGTGCGCGAGCCATCAGAATTTGCGACCGGCGTGATTCAAGGCGCGGTGCTGATGCCGCTCGGTCAGTTGGAGAAACGTGTGGCGGAATTGGACGTGTTCAAGGATCAGCCGATGCTGGTGGTGTGCGGATCCGGTGGGCGTTCCGCCTATGCGATCAAAATGTTAACTAAGCACGGCTTTACCCGGATGCAAAATATTAGGGGCGGGATGGACGCCTGGCGGAGGGCTAAATTGCCGGTGGTAGCACCTTAAGCTAATCAAATCACAGGCATCCCTTTCGCGGGAATGAGAATTAATCAGAATTAATGACAATTAAAGCCTAGCCCGCACCCAAGACTTCCATTCCCCGAATAGCGAAGGTTGCAACCCTGCGATCACCGATCGCTTCCAGATATCACCGCTCCAAAAATCGTCGCTTTTGAAGGTGCACATTTGGCCCCCGGCTTCGCTTAAGATCAAACTTCCCGCCGCGTAGTCCCATAATTTTTGGCCGCCGTGAAGATAGAGATTGAATCGTCCGGCGGCGACGTAACACCATTCCAGAGTGGCGGCGCCGAAATTGCGCTGCGAGGAAAACGGTGGTTGTTCGGCAAGTGCTAAGCGCAGCGGCCCCGGCAAACGCTTAAAATCTACTTCTGCGATTGCATCGCGCATCGTGAGGCTGCGTTCGTGGATCGGCAGCTCGACGCCATTCAGAC
>JALYOK010000527.1 GCA_030856925.1 Pseudomonadota bacterium | reverse complement strand
GCATCGGTTTGCGCACGCCGCACTACCGCGAGTTGCTGGATACCCTGCCGCCCTTAGGTTGGTTTGAAGTCCACAGCGAGAATTATTTCGGCGACGGCGGCCAGCCGTTGTATTTTCTCGAGCGCTTTCGTTCCCACTATCCTTTGAGCCTTCACGGTGTCGGCCTGTCGCTGGGCTCGACCGACGCGCTCAATTCAACGCACCTACATAAGCTTAAATCTTTAGTCGATCGTTTCGAACCGGGATTGGTCTCCGATCATCTGTGCTGGTCGTCGGTCGGCGGGCAATTCTTGAACGATCTCTTGCCTTTACCCTATACGGAAGAAGCGCTGAACCATGTGGTGACGCGCATCGGGGAGGCGCAGGATTATCTGCGCCGGCAGATTCTGGTGGAAAACGTGTCGAGCTATTTGCAATACAAACACTCGACCATTCCCGAATGGGAATTCTTAGGCGAAGCCGCGCGGCGCGCGGGCTGTGGCATCTTGCTCGACGTCAACAATATCTATGTCAGCGCTAAGAATCATCATTTCGACCCGGGCGCCTATATTGACGCCATCCCGGCCGAGCCGGTGCAGGAAATCCATCTTGCCGGGTTCGACACCAACGGCGATTGTTTGATCGACACTCACGGAAAGCCCGTGTTCGACGCCGTGTGGCCGCTTTATGCGCATGCCATTGAACGCCTCGGTCCGAAGCCTACTTTGATCGAATGGGACACGGACATACCCGCGCTCGAAGTGTTGCTGGCCGAAGCGTGGAAAGCGCGGGAGATTTTGGAGCGCCGGGATGCGACTGTCGGCGCTTGAAACGAGCTTTCGCGACGGCGTACTCGCCGGCGATCCGGCGGTCCTCGCCATTTTCGAACCGGGTGAACTGAGCGAGAAAAAGCGCCTCGATATCTATCGCAATAATGCCTTCAGCAACTATCGCAGCGCGCTGGAGGCCGTCTATCCGGTGATCTTGCGGTTAGTGGGCACTGACTATTTTAGCCGCGCCGCGCAGCGCTACGTGCAACGTTATCCTTCCGAGAGCGGCGACATCCACCACTACGGCCGTGAATTTTGCGAATTACTGGGCGGCCTGCCCGGAGCGGCAGAACTGGCATACCTCCCGGACGTGGCCAGGCTGGAATGGTTTATCCACGAGGCGTTCCACGCAGCAGATCACGAGCGCCTTGACCCAAGCCGCTTGCAGAGCATTCACTCTGAAGATTATCCCCGGTTGCGGTTCGCCTTGAACCCCGCTGCGAGGTTGTTACGAAGCGACTATCCGATTCGCCGTATTTGGCAGGTGAACCTTCCGGACTATCATGGCGAGCAGCGCGTCGACTTGAGCGAGGGTGGTGAAATGCTGTTGGTGATGCGGCGGAATTTTGTCATGGAAGTCGAAGCGATCACGGCAGCGGACGCGGCGGCGCTTTTGTCATTTCAGCGCGATCAAAATTTTGGCCAAGCTCTGGACGCCGTACTTTCCATCGATCCGGATTTCGACATCGGATTGTTCCTGCAGCGGTTTGTGCTTAACGAAACCATCGTCGATTTTCATTTGTAGCGTTGCCTCTGGATAGCTTCGCAGCATTCCCGAATTCGAAAGCAAGGGCCGGAGTGCACGGCCGCGCGACCGAACATAAACTGCGACGGTCATCTATGAAAGGAACGAAACGTGAAACCCTCAGTGAACCCTCTGGTCGCCGCACCGCTGAACGATTCGCGCTGGATCGCCGTGCACGCCCGCGATCGGGCGGCGGACGGCACTTTTTTCTACTCCGTCAAAACCACCGGTGTGTACTGCCGGCCTTCCTGCGCGTCGCGCGCCGCACGACCCGAGAACGTCGCCTTCCACTTGAGCGCTGCGGACGCCGAGCGGGCGGGCTTTCGCCCTTGCAAACGCTGCAAGCCCGATCAACCGCCGCTCGCCGATCAGCATGCGGCGAAAGTCGCCGAGATCTGCCGGCTCATCGAGAGCGCCGAGACAGTGCCTTGCCTTGAGGAACTGGCGGACCACGCAGGGCTGAGCGTTTATCATTTTCATCGGGTCTTCAAGGCCACCACCGGCCTCACGCCAAAAGCTTATGTTGTAGCCCAGCGCACCAAGCGCGTGCGCCATGAACTCGACCGCGGCGGTAGTGTGACGGCGGCGATTTTTGACGCAGGCTACAACTCCAGCGGGCGATTCTACGAGAAGTCGGACGAAGTATTGGGCATGACGCCGTCAAACTATCGAGCAGGCGGAGCGAATATGACGATACGTTTTGCCATCGGTCAGTGTTCGCTCGGCGCCATTCTGGTGGCCGCCAGCGAGCGCGGCGTTTGCGCCATCCTCATCGGCGACGATCCCGATGAACTCGCGCGCGATCTGCAAGATCGGTTCCCGCGTGCCGATCTGATCGGCGGTGACTCCAAGTTCGAGCAGCTCGTCGCGAAAGTGGTGGGCTTCGTCGAAGCGCCCCGGCTGGGACTCGCGCTACCGTTGGATGTGCGCGGCACCGCGTTCCAGCAAAGAGTTTGGCAGGCATTGCGCGGCATTCCGGCGGGCGCCACGGCGAGCTACGCCGACATCGCCATCCGCATTGGCGCGCCGAAATCCATTCGCGCCGTCGCCCAGGCCTGCGCCGCGAACGCGTTGGCGGTGGCGATACCCTGCCATAGGGTGGTTCGCCACGACGGTGGGCTGTCGGGCTATCGCTGGGGAGTGGAGCGCAAACGCGCACTGCTCGACCGGGAGGCGAATCCATGAATGCGCGAGATAAGGACGCGGTCATCACTTCGGCAAAGGCTATCGAGGAACGGATGACCGCGATCGACTGGCATGGGGTGTCGCAGCACCTTGACGGTCACGGCAACGCGCTGATCGAGCGGCTGATCACGCCCGAGGAGTGCGGCGAGTTGGCCGCGCTGTACCCGATCGATGCCTTGTTCCGCAGCCGTGTAGTAATGGCGCGGCACGGCTTCGGGCGCGGCGAATACAAATATTTTTGCTATCCGCTGCCCGACCTCGTCGCCGACCTGCGTACGGCCTTTTATCCGCGTCTCGCGCCCATTGCTAATCGTTGGAACACAGCGGTGGGCATCAACGTTCGCTATCCAGAGAAGCATGTCGAATACCTTGATCGTTGCCACGCAGCCGGCCAGGTCAAACCGACACCGCTTCTACTCCGGTATGGCCCGGACGATTACAACTGCCTGCATCAAGATCTGTACGGCGAGCATGTATTTCCGTTACAGGTGACGATCCTGTTGTCACAGCCCGAACGAGATTTCGGCGGCGGCGAGTTCGTGCTCACCGAGCAGCGCCCGCGCATGCAATCGCGGGCCGAGGTCGTGCCACTGCGTCAAGGTGACGCGGTAATTTTTGCCGTGCACCATCGTCCCGTCTCAGGGACGCGAGGCGTGTATCGCGTCAATCTTCGCCATGGCGTGAGCCGGGTACGTTCAGGACACCGGCATACACTGGGTGTGATTTTTCATGATGCTCAATAGGAATGGTCGACCGATGCATTTATTCGACGATCCAGTTGACGTCGATTCGGAACCCGAGTCATTGGGGCCGGGAGCAGTGTTATTACGAGGGTTCGCCTTGCCCCGCGCGCCCTCGCTTGTGCATGCATTGCAGGAAGTGGTTGCTGCGGCGCCGTTTCGCCACATGGTCACTCCTGGCGGCTTTCGCATGTCCGTGGCGATGACTAATTGCGGGACGGCGGGCTGGATCACCGACGGCAGCGGCTATCGCTATGATTGCCTTGATCCGGTTAGCGGTGATCAATGGCCGAGCATGCCGGCTTGCTTTGCCCAACTCGCGTCAGAAGCAGCGGCTCACGCGGGCTTCAGAGGATTCGTGTCCGATGCCTGTCTCATAAATCGCTATGAGCCCGGGGCCGGCCTTTCATTGCATCAAGACCGCAACGAACGGGACTTCAATGCGCCCATCGTTTCGGTTTCCCTTGGCATTCCTGCCGTTTTTCTCTTCGGCGGATTGAATCGATCGGACCGGCCGCGCCGGATACCGCTCACGCACGGCGATGTAGTCGTCTGGGGCGGACCGGCCCGACTGCGTTATCATGGCGTCATTCCGCTTAAGGAAGACGATCACCCTGCCTTTGGGCGGCTTAGGATCAATCTCACTTTTCGCAAAGCTATCTAGTGATGCGCGCCGGGCTGGGCTTTCTGAATGAGTGAGATCGAACCTGCGCTCTCCTTGATAATATTCGTAGGGTAATCTGCCGCAGGTGCAAGACTGCGTTGCCGGGCGGACGAGCGAGGGTGTATTCTGGAACCGACGCCCGCGTAGCGCTGAACACGGAGGGCTTTTTCCGGGAAGGAGACAGTGTCGTTCGACGACTGGTTGCGTGAAGTTCAGGGCTCAGCTCGAGTCGGCACGCCCCTGGTTCGAACGCAAGCCTGCGCTCGCGCTCTAACGCAAGTTCCCTTGATCACAAGCATGACTGCCCTGGCAATTTGCGACATAACACGATCCGGCGCGCATCGTAATGATCGGCAATAGGGATCGCTTACGCATGCGATTGATTGCGATTGACAATTTGGTAATTCAGCGATAAATTGTTGTATGGCTAAAAAGGCGTTAACAATTCCTATTTGCCTGTTAAAATCTCTTCCTCCCGGCGACCGTGCGGTCTTGGGGAAAAATTACCTGAGAGGAATACATATGACAAGATTTAAGTCTAGCTTTGTGCGAACCGCGTTCGCCACGGCGGCGACTGCAGCGATGTTTGCTGCAGGAGGCTCGTTTGCGGCCGATGTGGATGGCCAGCGCCTGCTCAACTCTGACAAAGAACCAGGCAACTGGATGAGCTACCATGGCTCGTATAAATCCTGGCATTACAGCGCGCTCGACCAGATCACTACCAGAAACGTCGGCAAGCTTAAAGAAACCTGGTCGCACGTTGCGTCGCGCGCCAATCGCGGCTTGCAAGGCATCCCGCTAGCGATCGATGGCGTGCTCTATTACTCCAGCCCTTACAATCAGATTTACGCGCTCGACGGCGCTTCCGGAAAGGTGATCTGGACTTACAAGCACAAACTTAACGAGGACCTAGTCGCCCGGCAAACTCATTCGCCTTATAACCGCGGTATTGCCGCCGGCTATGGCAACATCTACATAGGTACGCTGGACGGCAAACTCGCCGCCGTCGACATGAAGACCGGGAAACTCGCCTGGGAGACCAAACTAGTCGACTCGGAAAAGCTGACCGTGGGCTTCACTGGGGCGCCGTTGTTGGTCAAGGATAAGGTGATCATTGGCGCCCAGGGCGGCGAATGGCCCGATCGCGGTCCGATATTCGGCGTCAACGCCAAAACCGGTGCGCAAGTGTGGCGGTTCTTTACTGCCGGCGGTAACGAAGACACAGCGTCCGACGCCCGCAAAACTTGGGGTGGCGATTCCTATAAGGTCGGCGGCGGCGGCGGCTGGATGGCCGGCAGCTACGATCCGGAAACCGACACGGTATGGTGGGGTACTGCCAATCCGGCGCCGCTGTATGACTGGGCGGGCGACAAGTACATGACTGAAGGTCCGCGTCCGGGCACGAACCTGTACACCTCTTCGGTCATTCTGCTCAATCCGGATACGGGCGATCTAAAGAATTACTTCCAGGTCTTGCCGCACGATGCCTGGGACTTCGACCCGGCTTCCGGCGAGCTGATGATGATCGAGCGCGACGGCAAGAAATACGTCGTTCATCCCAGCAAGAACGGTTTTGTCTATGTATTCGACCGCAACACCGGCAAGCCCGTCAACGTATATAAAGGCGTGGACGCCATCAACTTCGTCAAGGACATCAAGCCCAATGGCGAATTGGTAGGTCGTTGGGATCCGCCCGAAGGCAAACACGTCAATCTGTGCCCGGCGATTGCCGGCGGCTATAGCTGGAACGCGGGTACCTATAGCCCGAAGACCGGCTTGCTGTACAAAGTTGGCTTCGAGTGGTGCATGGATTTGGATATCGTCAAGACCGAGCCGATCACTGAACCGGTGGTTCAACTCAACATCGGCGCTAACTTCACCATGCATGGTCCCGGAGATAAGAAGGCTTTCGGCCATATCCGCGCCCGCGATCCCATTACCGGCAAGGTGAAATTCGAGATTCCCTATCCGGGCGCGGTGCCGCACGGCGGCCTTCTGTCGACTGCCGGCAATGTGCTGTTCGTGCCCGAAGCCGATGGCATGTTCACTGCTTACGACGCCCGCGACGGCAAGAAGCTGTGGAGCCACAACAACGGCCAGGGCAGCAACGGCGGCACCATCAGCTATACGGCCAAGGGCAACCAGTACGTGGCCGTGATGACCGGCTGGGGCAGTCTGGTAGGCGACGGTTACGGTGATCTCTGGGGCGAGCCCTGGAAGAGCATGCCGAAAGACTCGGGGGTGCTGAAGGTATTTGCACTGCCATAAGCTGGCGCCGGATCAGTTATAGTTAAATATTGGCCGCACGAGCACGAAGGGCGGGAACATCGTTCTCGCCCTTTGTTTTGCAGGTCGGCGGATTTGCCGCTCAGGCGTTGTAAAGGCGGCACCGGGCGTCTAGTCCGGCCTA
>JALYOK010000068.1 GCA_030856925.1 Pseudomonadota bacterium | reverse complement strand
ATCTAACACATCCAAACAAATGACCAAACCCCTGCGAACCAGCCGCATTTATGACCTTGCACTGGAAACCCAGAGCACCGGGACCCGCACCGCGTACTTGAGCGGCCGCCTGGCACAGACCGTGCGCCACGCTTATACCCACGCGTCCCGCACGCGGACGCAGCTTGATTCCGCCGGCGTAAAACCGGTGGACATCCGCAGTCCCAATGATCTGGTGCGTCTCCCTATTATTAGAAAAGATGGTTTGTCTGCCCTACAAGCCGAGGATCTCCCGTTCGGTGGCTTGAACGCCGTGGCGGTCGAGAAACTTGCGCGCGTGTTCATGTCACCGGGAAATATTTATGATCCAGAAGCCGATGTGCCGGACTTTTGGCGGTTCGCGCCGGCGCTCGCCGCCGCCGGATTTCGCGCCGGCGACTTAGTGCAAAACACGTTTTCCTATCACATGACGCCGGCGGGTTTCATGTTCGACAGCGCGTTGCGGCACTTGGGATGCGTGGTCGTCCCGGCCGGCGTCGGGCAAACGGAGCTGCAAGTGCGAATGGCCGCAGATCTTGGCGTGACGGGCTATACGGGCACACCCAGCTTCCTTTACGCTTTGTTGACCAAGGCGCGCGCACTGAACACGCCGCTGAAAATGGAAGCCGCCTTCGTCACCGGCGAGATGCTGCCGCCCAGCTTGCGAACGGAATTGGAAGGCGACTTCGGCGTTCGCGTGTTGCAAGGTTACGGCACCGCGGACTTGGGCCTCATCGCCTACGAATGCGCGGAGAAAGATGGCCTGCATCTACATCCCGAGTGTGTGGTCGAGCTCCTCGACATTGAAACCGGACAACCGGCCGGACCCGGCCAGCCGGGGGAAATCGTCGCGACTTTGTTCGATCAAGCCTACCCGCTCATTCGCTTCGCTACCGGCGACATCAGCGGTTGGAAAGAGGCGGCGACTTGTCCGTGCGGACGCACCACGCCGAAGCTGAGCGGCTTGCTTGGGCGCATCGGCGATGCGGTAAAGGTGAAAGGCTTATTCATCCGCGGTACTCAAATCGACGGCGTGATGCAAGCATTCCCGGCGGTGGCGCGCTATCAAGCGATCGTCACTCGCGAACAACATCAGGATCAGCTACGTTACGTTGTCGAACTCGTCGAAGCCGCGGCTATTGAAGGCCTGGCGGAACGTTTGGCCGAAGCGTTAAAAGATCAAGTCAAGGTGCGAGGTGATGTTGAAATCGCCGCCGCTGGCACGCTAACCCCCGGCGCGAAAAAGATCGATGACCGCAGGCTGTGGAAGTAAGGATGCCGCAACTCGAACTCAAAGATATCACCTTGCGGTTCGGTGGCGTGACCGCCATCAAAAATGTCAGCTTTAACGTCGAACACAGCACCATCCACGCCATCATCGGCCCCAACGGCGCCGGCAAGACCAGCATGCTCAATTGCATCAGCGGCGTGTATCGTCCCCAGGAAGGGCGCATTGTGCTCGATGGAAAAGACATCACGCCGCTTTCGCCCTATGCGCGCACCGGCCTCGGGTTGGCGCGGACCTTCCAGAATATTGCCTTGTTCAAGGGCATGACAGTTCTCGATAACCTATTGATCGGCCGCCACACGCACCAGAAGACCGGCTTGCTTGCCGGCGGCGTGTATTACGGCAGTGGGCAAAAAGAGGAAGTCCTTCATCGCGAATACGTGGAAGACATCATCGATTTCCTCGAAATCGAACCCATACGCAAGAAAACCGTCGGCGCCTTGGCGTATGGTTTGCAGAAGCGCGTGGAGCTCGCTCGCGCGCTCGCGCTCGAACCGAAAATATTATTGCTCGACGAACCCATGGCGGGAATGAATGCAGAAGAAAAAGAAGATATGGCGCGCTTCGTTCTCGACATAAACGACGATCGCGGCACGACCATCGTCATGATCGAACACGACATGGGCGTGGTGATGGATATCTCGAATCGCGTGGTGGTGCTGAATTTCGGCCAGAAGATTGCAGATGGCACGCCGGACGAAGTCCAGCGCGATAGCCACGTGCAAAAAGCCTATCTCGGGCAAGAAGCATGACCGATGGCCTCGATACCTTTCCCAAGTTGCTGGCGCGTAATGCGCGGGAGTTTGGCGCGAAGCCGGCGCTGCGAGAAAAGGAATTCGGCATTTGGCAAGCGCTCAGTTGGCGGCAATATCACGATAAGGTTCGCGATTTTTCGCTCGGCTTGGTGAGTCTTGGGTTCGAGCGCGGCGACAAAGTCGCTATCATCGGTAATAACCGGCCAGAGTGGGTATGTGCGGAACTCGCAGCCCAGAGCGCCGGTGGCACGAGCGTGGGCATTTATCAGGATTCGAATCTGAACGAAGTCGCTTTTGTGATCGATCACTGCGATGCGAAGTTCGTGGTGGCCGAGGATCAGGAGCAGGTCGACAAGATACTCGACATGATAGTCCAACTGCCCAAGCTCAAGAACGTGATCTATGCCGAGCCGCGTGGCATGCGCAAATACGATCATGCCTCGCTCATGAGTTTCACAGCGGTCGAAGAACAGGGCAGGGCGCTGCATCAAGCGGAGCCGCGCCGCTGGGAACAGAACATCGGCGCAGGAAAAGGCAGTGATCCCGCGATCATTTGCTACACCTCCGGGACCACGGGTTCCCCAAAGGGCGCGGTGCTGACCTTCGATAACTTGATTGTTATGGCGAAAAGCGTCAACGCGGTTGATCAGAAGTTGCCGAGCGATGAGTTCGTCTCGTTTCTGCCGCTTGCCTGGATCGGCGAACAAATGGTGTCCGTGACTATCAGCCTCCTGGTCGGATTCACCATCAATTTTCCGGAAGACCCGAACACGGTAATGGAGGACATCCGCGAGATCGGTCCGCATACGATGTTCGCGCCGCCGCGCATTTGGGAGAACATGACCTCGACAGTGCAGGTGAAGATCATGGACACTACACGGTTCAAGCGTTTCATGTACGACTGGGCGATGTCGATCGGTTATAAGGTCGCCGATCTCAAGTTCAAAAAGCAGGCGGTTCCGATCGGCTTGTCGCTGCTGCATAAACTGTCGTACTGGGCGTTGTTTCGTCCGCTGAAAGATCGCTTGGGGCTATCGAATTTGCGCACCTGCTCGACCGGCGGAGCGGCTTTGGGGCCCGATGTGTTCCGCTTTTTTCACGCTCTTGGCGTGCCGTTGAAACAGCTCTACGGCCAGACGGAAATCAGCGGCATTTCGTGCATTCATCCCGACGGCGATGTATTGTTTCATACCGTCGGCAAACCGATTCCCGGCACGGAAGTAAAGATTTCGCCGGACGGCGAAATTCTGTCTCGCAGCGGGTCGATCACGCCGGGCTATTACAAAAACGACGAGGCGACGCAACAGACTATCCGCGACGGCTGGCTGCATTCGGGCGATGCCGGTTACCTCACCGACGATGGCCATCTGGTGGTGATCGATCGCATCAAGGACGTGATGCGACTGGCGGACGGTACGCAGTTTTCGCCGCAATACATCGAAAATCGGCTGAAGTTTTCTCCCTATATCAAAGAAGCAGTGGTGATCGGCAACGATCGGCCGCAGTTGACGGCAATGATATGCATCGATATGAGCATCGTCGGCAAGTGGGCGGAAAATCAAAAAATTTCGTATACGACTTATACGGACTTGGCGGCCAGGGAACCCGTGTACGGATTGCTGCAAAAAGAAGTCGAGAAGGTTAACGAGACCTTGCCCGAGGCCGCGAAGCTGCGGCGCTTCGTGCTGCTTTACAAGGAACTCGATGCGGACGACGAGGAGCTCACTCGCACCCGCAAGGTTCGCCGCGCGTTCGTCGAGGATCGTTATCAAGGCGTCATCGACGCACTTTACAGCGACCGGACTCACGTTCCGATCGATACCACCATCAAGTTTCAAGACGGCAAGACCGCGCGTTTTCAGACCACGTTGTTACTCAGAAATTTGGCCTAACGTGGACGTTACCTTTTTCCTGCAACTAGTGATCAACGGCCTGGTGGTGGGCAGCGTCTACGCGCTGGTGGCGCTGGGCTTTGTCGTCATTTTCAAATCGACGAGTGTGGTGAATTTTGCGCAAGGCGAGTTTTTGCTTCTTGGCGCCTACATCAGCCTGGCGGTGGTAGGCCAGACCCATATGCCGTTTTGGGTGGCGGTGATCATCACGTTGATGTTTTCCGTCGTGCTGGGAATGCTGATCGAACGATTGATTCTGCGACCCATGATCGGCGAGCCGGTGATTTCGGTGATCATGGTGACGCTCGGTTTGTCGAGCGTGCTAAAGGCGATCGTGCAGGGAATTTGGGGCACCGACACGCGGCCGTTCCCGGAAATCTTTCCGTCGACGCCGGTGCAAATCGGCCCGTTGCCCGTGTCTCAAGGTTACCTCTATAGCGTAGGGTGCGTCGCGCTGTTGCTGATGCTCTTCACGATATTCTTCAAGTTTTCGCGCGCCGGGATCGCCATGCGAGCCACGGCTTTTTCCCAGCAAGTAGCACAATCCATGGGCATTTCCGTGCGGCGCATGTTCGCCTTGGCGTGGGCAATCGCCGCGGTGGTGTCGGCTATCGGCGGCATCTTGCTCGGCGGCGTGCGCGGCGGGGTCGACGCGGCGCTGGCCGCCATTGGTCTCAAGGTGATACCGGTGGTGATCTTGGGCGGCCTGGACAGCATCCTCGGCGCCATCGTAGGCGGGCTCTTGGTGGGCGTGTTGGAAAATCTTGCCGGTGGTTATCTCGATCCTATTTTCGGTGGCGGCGTGAAAGAGGTGGCGCCGTTTGTGATCCTGGTGTTGATCTTGATGATCAAACCCTACGGCTTGTTTGGGAAGGTGCATATCGATCGTGTCTAGCGGAAATCGAGATTGCTTCGCGTTGCTATCCAGGAAGGTGGATTCACCGCACCGCTTTAAAATAGACCTCCTATACAAGCAAGCACCAGCGCGGCCCTTGGCATGGCATGCCATGTGATGCAAGCTGGGCAAGGCTTCCAGGCATGCCTGGTAATAAACACCAAGAGAACTATCGATGATCAAATGCGGTGACTTTCGCACCAACTACGCACGCGACATGGCGATATTCAACACCGACTTCGCTCGCTATTGCTTGATCGTTTTCCTGCTGCTGTTGATGCTTTTTCCGGCGCTGTCGACCAATTATTGGCTGGACGTGGCCAATCGTATCGGCATTGCCATTATCGGCGCCATCGGCCTCAATATCTTGACCGGCTATACCGGCCAAATTTCGATGGGTAACGCGGCCTTTCTCGCGGTGGGAGCATACAGCACGGGATGGCTGGCAAACAGCGCCGGGCTGCCGCTCTTCATCACTATTCCGGTGTCGGGGCTTATCACCGCCGGCGTCGGCATGATTTTCGGCATTCCGTCATTGCGGCTGAAAGGCTTGTATCTCGCGATGGCCACCCTCGCGGCCCATTTCATTATCGAATTCGTCATCGTCCATTGGGGAAGCGTCACCGGCGGCGTGAATGGCCTTAGCATTCCATCCGCCGAATTGTTCGGCTTTACTTTCGATAACGATAGATCGCTGTTCTACTTGATCTACGTTTTGGTGATCGGGTTTGCGCTGTTCGCGACCAATCTATTTCGCACCAAAGTGGGTAAAGCCTTGGTCGCCATTCGAGACCAGGATATCTCTGCCGAGGTGATGGGCGTCAATATTTTTAAGTACAAGTTGTTGGCCTTTGGTGTGAGTTCGTTTTACGTCGGCGTTGCCGGGTCGCTGTTAGCGTACCAAGCCCACATCATCAGTCCGGAGAATTTTCCTATCAGCGTCGCGATCGATTACCTGGCGATGATCATCATCGGCGGCTTGGGCAGTATCTTGGGCTCTATTCTCGGCGCCATCTTCATCACCGGATTGCCGGAGATATTGCGCCTGATAACGACGGCCTTGAGCGGCGTCTATCCCGATCTCGTCGGGTTGTTCGCGTCCATCAAAATGGGCGTGTTTGGGTTAATCATCGTGTTATTCCTAGTGTTCGAGCCCGACGGCATGGCTTCGCGTTGGCGCAAAATCAAGACTTACTGGAGCCTCTATCCGTTCTCCTATTGAGGGTTTGTTAAAAAATTGCTGCGGTGGCCGTCAAAGCGGTTAAGAACCGGGGATAAATACGGCGGCGCACGATATTTGCCTCTTGATACCGCCCCGCGGAGGGGATATAGTACCGGTGCAATGAACCAA
>JALYOK010000066.1 GCA_030856925.1 Pseudomonadota bacterium | reverse complement strand
AGCCACGCGCTGGGGGCGGGATTGGAAATTGTGCGACGTCTGCGCGAATTGGCGCCGACCGGGACATCGGCGTCGGGATTACTAGATGTTGGCCGCAACCTAACCAAGCAGCGAAGTTTGATTTTTTTAGTGTCGGATTTTCATTGCGAACAGCCGCTGCTCGCGTCGGTGATGGAATCACTATCCGGTCATCGCGTCTGTCCCGTTGTAGTGTGGGACCGGGCCGAGTTCGAACGCCTGCCCCGTTTTGGCCTACTTTCGGTGCGCGACAGCGAGTCAGGGCGCAAACGCACGCTTTTGGTTCGACCGTCTTTCCAGCAACGGTTGCAAGAATCGTTCGCTGCGCGTCGATACTGGCTTATCGATTTCTTTAAGCGCTATCATGCTCAGGTTTTGTTCGTCGAAGATGGCTTTAATGCGGAAAGGGTAACGCGGTACTTCTATCATGCCGACGATGCCGTTCAAGAGATGGCGGCATGAAAAGGTTTCACCTTATCGTATGGCTATTGCTCTGGGTTGGTGGCGGTTATGCGGCGGAGGTCGAAATCGTATCGCACAACCCGCGCCCTTTCGGTTATGTCGTGGGAGACACCGTTAGCCGCGATCTGGTCATCAGTGTGAAGTCCGGATACGCGCTGGATGAAAAGACGCTACCCAAACCCGGCCGCCTGAGCGCGTGGCTGGAATTGCGCTCAGTGGATGTTCGCGAAATCCGCGTCGCGGCGGGTCGGCGATTCGGGGTGAAAATGACCTACCAATTGCCGAATTCTCCCACCGAAGTGAGGATGGTGGAACTTCCCGCCCATCGATTCAGTTTTGTCGGCCCGGGAAAACCGCTCGAGGCAACATCGGGCGAATGGCCGATCACGTTGGCGCCGCTCACACCGGAAGAGGTGCTGGCGCGGGATGGCTTAGAAGCGATGCGTCCCGACATCCCCCCTACTGGGGTCGACACTAAGGCCGTCCGCCGCCGTCTAATCGGATACGGTCTGGTTCTCGCTGCCATTGTTCTTTACGGAGCTTATCGGTATTTTGGCATTCCTTACCTCGCAAAAATGCGCCGCCCGTTCGCGCGCGCCTACCGGGATCTCACTCGACTGAATCAAGGGGACTTTGTTTTTTCGCAGGTTATCGATCGCATTCACAAGGCCTTAAATGAAACGGCCGGTAGATCGTTATTCATCGCAAATGTCGATCACTTTCTCAGCAGTCGCGAAATAGACGGAAGTCTCACCATTCTGACGCGGGAATTCTTTGAACTCTCCCGCGACGAGTTCTTTGCCGGCGGGAACCTGAAATCCCGCCGATCTTTTACGTGGTTACTGGATTTTTGCCGCGCCTGGCGCGACGTAGAAAGAGGCAGCGCGTGAATTTGGAAATCGCGTACCCGCCGGTACTATCGCTGCTGCCGCTGGCGCTGTTGCCCTTTTTCCGTCCCGATCGCATGCTGCTGAGGTACAGTTGGCTCGCGCTGATGCCGCGGGATCATCTGGCGACGGCGGTTGGAGTCTTACTTAAGGTAGTAGCGGCCATTGCAATTGCCGCTCTGATTTTGGGACTTTCGGGTCTGCGTCGCTCGGAAGGAGCCGTGGAGCGGGTGGGACACGGGGCGCAAATTGTGGTGCTGCTCGACCGCAGCCGCAGCATGGATGAATCGTTCAATCAAGGTCGCGTGAATCACGACCCCAGCAAGGCGTTTAACGAGGAGCAGGCGAAAGAAATCAAGGGCAAGGCTGCGCGAAAAATTTTAGCCGAATTTGCATCCAAGAGATCCCAGGACATGTTTGGCATGGTCGTATTCAGCTCATATCCAATGCGCATTCTTGACTTTACACAAAAACAGGAGGTCATTCAGGCTGCCATACGCGCCGGGGATGTCGGACGGGGTCTATCGGAAACCGATTTGGCGCGAGGGCTACTTTCCGCGCTCACTTTCTTCGACAATGAACCCTACACCGCTTCCCGCATCATTTTGATGGTGTCGGATGGCGGCGCTCGAATCGACGATCACAGCAAGCGTCAATTAGCATTGCAGATGAGACGAAATCGCGTCGGGCTTTATTGGATATACCTGCGCTCGTTTCACAGTCCCGGTCTATTCGGTATGCCTAGGGATAGCGTGACCGAGAATGAGGCCTCAGCGGAACTCGCTCTGCACGAATTCTTCAGTTCGATGGGTTCTCCTTATCAAGCCTACGAAGCGGAAAACTCGAACGCAATACAACGCGCCATACAAGATGTAAACCGTTTAGAAAATCAACCAATGACATTCAAGGAACTCGTCCCGCGCCGCGATCTTTCCTGGGAATGCTACCTGGTAGCAACCCTGATGCTCACTGTTTTGATAGCTTCGAAGTTCATGGAAATCAGACCATGGCGCTGAGAAAAACCATCCACAAATGGATGCGTTGGGCAGCGTTAGTTATGTCTACGCTAATCGTGTTCGATGGCTATAGACTGTGGCAAGCGGAACAAGTGAATGCCGCCATCTCGGACGGTTCGATTGTGACGTCGACCGCAGCGCTGCCGGCGGAAGCCGTATTTGCCCAGGCCTATTTGCATGGGCAAAAAGGCAGTCAAGACGACGCCATTGCATTGTACAAACGCGTGGAAAGTACGAACTCCGCGACCCTAAAGTTGGCTGCGAAGTACAACCGCGGAAACCGTTACCTGGTGCAAGCGATGGAGCTGGACGACGACGCCAAGCAGCTTGGGCTACCTTTGGTCGAGATGGCCAAGGATACTTATCGTGCGGTGCTGCGAGGCGAGCCGTCCGCGTGGGACGCCAAATATAATCTTGAGCGGGCGCTGCGTCTGGTTCCCGATCCTGATGACAGTGACGACGAAGATTTACCGCCACCGCAACAATCGGAACGTGCCCTCACCACCATGCGCGGATTTACCCTAGGATTGCCTTGAAATGGGAAAGTAATTCGATCCGACAGCGGCTGGACGTCCGCGCCCGCTGCCTGTTTGCCGCCCTATTGTTGCTTGGTTGGGCGCTAATGCGGCCATCTATGCTTTGGCAGCGAGACGTATTCAATACCATCTTCGTCATCGATATTTCGCAAAGTATGAATACCCTCGACTATCAGATGGGGGAGCATAAGGTCAGTCGTTTGCAGGTGGTCAAAAACACGGTTAGCAATTCGCTCGGTCAAGTTCCCTGCGGCTCGAAGGTCGGGTTGGCGATTTTCACCGAGTATCGATCGTTCTTGCTTTTGGCGCCGATTGAAGTTTGTGCAAACTACGCCGAGTTATCCAGCAGCATCGATCATATCAGTGGGAAAATGGCGTGGGCCGGGGGAAGCGAAATCGCAAAGGGCTTGAACTGGGGACTTAAGATGGTTCTGTCGGTGGAACCTAAACCTACCCTCGTATTTTTTACCGATGGCCATGAGGCGCCGCCCATCAGCTTATACAATCGCCCCCGCATCGATGTCAAAGCAGGCGAAGTTCAGGGCTTGCTGGTGGGTGTTGGCGGGGATGAACTGACACCCATTCCGAAATTTGATCCGGATGGTCATTATCTCGGCTATTGGAACGCCGCTGAGGTATCCCAAACCGACTTGTATAGCCAAGGGCGGGGAGGCAGCGTCGCGGGCGAGAAAATGGTCAATGATGGCCCGCTCCCCCCTCCGAAGGCGCGCACAGAGCATCTGTCGTCCCTGAAAGAGGCCTATCTGCAACAACTGGCCGGCGAGACCGGTCTAGGCTATGCTCGTTTGACGTTGCCCGCTAATCTGGCGAATCTGCTGTCCGAGGCCAAAATGGGTCAGCAACATCGGATATCCACCCCCATAAGTTGGTTCCCGGCCTTACTCGCATTGACGAGCCTCGTAATTTGCTACCTGTGGCGCTCTCGCTAGCGCTTTAGAGGAATATTGCCGTGATCTATTATCCAAAATCTCTCACGAGATTAATCCTGGTGGGACTGGTCTTGATCCTGCTCCCTCTTACTTTCGCCTTTTACAACGTCGCAAGTAACCTGGAATTGCTTGCCGGGCGCGGGCAGCGGGCGGTGTTCGAAGCGGTTCAGATCACCCAGGATAGCCGTCTCTTAATTCAGCGAATTACCGATTTGGAACGAATCGTCCGCCAATATATGGTGGTGGAGGATAGCAAACTGCTTGAGGGCTATTTCAAACTCCACGAACAGGTGCAAAACGCCGCGAATAAACTCAATGCCCGAGCCTTGGATCTCGAACAGCGGGCGAAGCTCAAGGAATTGATGGCTGTGGAAACCCAGTTACACGATCTGGTCAGCGATATTCCGATGCGGCCATTCAACGCCGAGCAAGGCGTTAATATCTTTGCTCAACTCGGAAAACTAGGGCAATCCATACTCGCCCAGAGCGATCAACTCATAGGCCGCGAAGCGGAAGCCCTGAGCATCGCCTCAAATCGCGCCCGGGAAATTTTGTTGTGGCAGCTCCTCGCGCCCATCCCGCTGGCGTTGCTGTTCGCCGTGGTGTTCACTTTCCTCATCACCCGCCCGTTCCGCCAAATCTACATCGGCATACGACATATCGGTGACGGTAAGCTCAATATTCCCGTGGTAGTGTCCGGGCCGAAAGACCTGGTCGATTTGGGCAAGCGGCTGGATTGGTTGCGGCAGCGATTGTTCGATCTCCAGGAACAAAAGACGAAATTTTTTCAACATGTGTCCCATGAACTCAAGACACCGCTCGCTGGATTACGCGAAGGGTGTCAAATTCTGGTCGATGAAGTGGTGGGAAAGCTTACGCCGGAGCAGCGCGAGATTACCACCATACTGCAACACAAAACCAACCAGCTACAAAAGTTAATTTATGACTTATTGAATCTAAGCGCCGCTGGCGCCGCCGAAGTGCACAAAGGATTTTTGAAGCTTGAACATTTCGATCTCAAACATACCGTGAGGTCGGTCGCCCAGGAACAAAAGTTGGCGCTCAAGAGTAAAGATTTGCGTTTCAGTTTGATCGGTCCCGACTCCCTGACGATACGGGCCGACGCAGAAAAGATTCGAATCGTGATCGATAACTTGCTATCCAACGCCATTAAGTTTTCGCCGCCAGGCGGTGCGACTATAATGGACCTTCGTCGGCATCTCGACAAGGTCACAATCGATATATCCGACCAAGGTCCAGGCATTTCAGAACAGGACCGGGACCGGGTATTCGAGGCCTTCTACCAAGGCCGAACACCGCAACAAAACGCAAGTGAGGGAACCGGGCTGGGGCTTGCGATAATAAAAGAATATGTATTGGCCCATAACGGGCATGTGGAAATCCTACAAAACGGCATGCCGGGTGCGCATTTTCGAGTCACCCTGCCGTTAGCACCTAAAGAGACAGCATGAAAAAAACTGAACTTAAGTGGCTGGCTGTCGGGATGACAGCGATGATTGTCGCAGGTTGTACTAACTGGCCAAATTTCAGCATAAGGGCCCGCCATAACGGCGCTCCGCCCCCCGACTGTGTTCCGATTGTGGAGAAAGTGGTACCTACTCCGTGTACTCGCAGCGAAACCGATAACCTGGTCGATTATTACCTTATCATGCGCAAAGGGCCAAAGGAGCGGGCGCAGAAGGAATTTACCGAAGGCCAGCGCTTATTACAGACGATTCCGAGTCCCTACGTCCGGATTAAGCTGGCGTTGCTGCTCAGTCTGCCGATTACCGGCGTGCAGGATACCGCCCGGGCATTAAACTTGCTTCAAGAAGTTAGTAAGGATGAAGCGGTGGAAGAATCGGCTCTAAAGAATTTCGCCAGCTTGCTCCAGTTTCAAATGACTAAGGATGCGCGG
>JALYOK010000053.1 GCA_030856925.1 Pseudomonadota bacterium | reverse complement strand
GCATTGAGCAAGGTCGGCGCTACCGCGTCCAGCACACCGCCGATCGCCGGAATGGCGCCGGTCCGACCAGCAAGTTCTTCAACGACGTGATACAACGCCGGAAAACCGTGAACCAGAATTCCGCCACCCACCATGAACATCGCGGCGGTGCCGACAAACGAAAGACCCTTCATCAGATAAGGCGCGGCCGCCAAGATGGCGGCGCCTATGCGGCGCTGAATTGTTTGCCATCGGCCATCGCCGGTTTTCCGGCTCAGGTAAAGTCCGCCATCGTCTAGCTTGACGATACCGGCCACGAAGCCGTAAACGCCGACAGTCATGATAATCGCGATGCCGGTCAACACGCTTATCTGCTGGACAAATGACGCGGCCGCTACCGTTCCCAGCGTAATCACGATAATTTCGGCTGACAGGACAAAGTCGGTGCGGACCGCGCCCTTGATTTTTTCTTTTTCAAAGGCAACCAAATCGACCGCCGGCGTCGCCACCGCAACCAGCAGATCGCGATGCTGCGCTTGGTCTTCGGCTTTGCTTTGCATGAATTTGTGAGCGAGCTTCTCAAAGCCCTCGTAACACAGGAATGCCCCGCCCAACATCAACAGCGGCGTGATCGCCCAAGGCGCGAACGCGCTAGTGGCGAGCGCCGCCGGCACCAAGATCAGTTTATTCCGAGCCGACCCTTTTGCCACTGCCCATACCACGGGCAACTCGCGGTCGGCCTTCACGCCCGACACTTGCTGGGCGTTCAGGGCGAGGTCATCACCCAACACGCCGGCCGTTTTCTTCGCCGCAAGTTTGGTCATCATCGCCACGTCATCCAGCACCGTGGCAATGTCATCGATGAGCATCAAAAGGCTGCTACCGGCCATGTTGAATCACATTCAGTTACTCTCGCTTGCCGTCCGCGCCGTAATAGGCACAACCTTGGCGCAGGGAATCACGCCGCACCGTGACTCGATAAAGTCCGGTGAACTGTATTGCGAGCCGCTGCCAGATCCAGCGGGAAATATTCTCTAGGCTGGGGGTCTCCAATCCCGGAATCTCATTGAGAAAGTTGTGATCCAAGGTCTCGCGCAGCTCCTCACAGGCTTTTTCCAAGCATTCAAAGTCGACGATAAAGCCGGTTTCCGCTTGGGGCTCGCCGCGCACGGCGATTTCGGCCCGAAACGAATGGCCGTGCAGCGCGCGATATTTGTGGCCGACGGGCTTGTGCATGAATCGGTGGGCGGCGTCAAAGTTGAATTCATAGAGCAGTTCGGTCATGAGGATGGTTACCGAATGCCTAACATTTTGTGTGTCTGCACGCTGAGCCGCCAGCGCGGTTGCGCCAAGCAATAGTCAATCGCCATTTGCGTATTTTCTTCGCGGTTTGGACCATCCATGGGTTGCAAGAAAAAGTAGTCGAAAGCCAAATCTTCGAACCGCTCCGGCATCGCCAGCGCCTGCGGAAACACCAGCTTCAACTCATCACCCTCGGTCACGGTCAAGGCCGCATCGGCCTTCGGGCTGACGCAGATCCAATCGATGCCCTGGGGCAAACGCAGCGTGCCATTGGTCTCGATGGCGATTTCAAAATCCGCCGCATGAAGCGCAGCGACCAATTGAGAATCGAGTTGCAATGCCGGTTCGCCCCCGGTTAGCACGACTAGTTCCTCGCCGCTTTTCCCGCCGCGCCACGCGCGTGCAATGGCGGCCGCCAGCGTGGGCGCGTCATAGAATTTTCCGCCACCGCCGCCATCGGTTCCGACGAAATCCGTATCGCAGAAGCGGCACACCGCGTTAGCGCGATCTTGTTCGCGGCCCGACCAGAGATTGCAGCCGGCGAAGCGGCAAAACACCGCCGGGCGGCCCATGTTGGCGCCCTCGCCTTGCAGAGTGTAGAAAATTTCCTTGACGGAATAAGTCATGGGGTTGCGATGAATTTCCAATAGCCGTTCTTGCGCAATTCACAGGCGGGGCACGTCCCGCAACCGAATCCCCAGTCGTGACGCCGGCTGCGGTCACCTAAATAACAGGTGTGAGTTTCGTCGCGAATAATGTCGAGCAACTCGGCCCCGCCCAACGACTGCGCTAACCGCCACGTCGCCGCTTTGTCTATCCACATCAACGGCGTTTCGAGATTGAAGCGTTGCGCCATGCCAAGGTTCAACGTGACCTGCATCGCCTTCACGAAATCGTCGCGGCAATCGGGGTAACCGGAGTAATCCGTCTCGCACACGCCCATTACCAAGGCGCCGATACCGCGCCGGTAGGCGATGGCCGCCGCAACCGTGAGAAACAAAATATTGCGGCCCGGCACAAAGGTATTCGGTAAGCTATTGGCGTTGATCTCGATGGCGACGGCATCAGTCAGCGCGGTGTCGCTAATGGCCTTGAGAAACTCGAGCCCGATGACTCGATCACCGCCTAATTTCGCCGCCCATTGCGGGAATGCCGCCTTGATGCGCGCGATCACCGGCGCGCGGCATATCAGCTCCACCCCATGGCGCTGGCCGTAGTCGAAGCCGACGGTTTCGACGCGCGCAAAGCGCGACAGCGCCCACGCGAGACACGTGGTCGAATCCTGGCCGCCGGAAAAAAGGATGAGAGCGCTGGAGTTCATGGGCAACAATACAGAACGCTCCCTCTATGCGGACGGTCGAAAGCGTTCAAATCAATAAAGTAAGTCGTAAAGAATGCCCTATTTTATCTCACAGCGCCCAACGCGGCGTCGAGAATATAGACCACGCCGGCAGGCTTATCCAGCTTGCCTCATGCCATGGCATGCCTTGAGCGCCGCCCCCCCATTGGTTCTCCAGGGCCCTGTACTTTCGCTTTTTTTGGGGGGTTGAAAGCTGGAATCCCCGTCCCAACTTACAGCCCATTCTAAGGAGAGCCAAGTTTATGACGGGAGACGAAACCAATCTGTCGGGCGAGCAAGATACGCCGGCCGATGCCGGCCTCGAGGCGTCCACCACCGAGCAAGCGCCACCCTCACCGGAACAGCAATTGGCAGCCGCAGAGGCTAAGGCCGCGGAACACTATGATCTATTCGTGCGCGCCAAGGCCGACCTGGACAACGCCGCCAAGCGCGCCATTGCCGAAGTCGGCAACACTCGCAAGTTCGCGGTGGAAAATTTCGCCAATGAACTTTTGGCCGTGAAGGACAGCCTGGAAGCGGCGCTGGCCCACAAAGATCCGACGGTGGAGACCTTGCATAGCGGCGTCGAACTCACTTTAAAGCAACTCAACGCGGCGTTCGAAAAATTCAAGCTGGTCGAGATCAATCCGCTCGGCGAAAAATTCGATCCCCACAAGCATCAGGCGATCGCTATGCTGGAAGCCGATGCGCCCGGCAACACCGTGGTATCCGTGTTGCAAAAAGGCTATCTGTTGCATGAGCGCGTACTGCGTCCGGCGATGGTGACAGTGGCTAAAGCAAAAGCGGATCCTGCGTCGCCAACAGCTTGAAATCGCAGCCCAAGTCCCAATTTAAAGCGCATTGAAAACTTCTAGCGGTTAAAGGAAACAAC
>JALYOK010000040.1 GCA_030856925.1 Pseudomonadota bacterium | reverse complement strand
AAGGCGAGCACGGCGCGAGCGCCGGTTTACCTGGCGGATGAGGACACGGACTTCGAGATCTGCGCGTTCGTTTCCTTGGCGTGTTTCAGCGCTTCCGCCGCTTCCGGCGGCATGTAGTTTTCATCGTGCTTGGCGAGGATTTCATCGGCGTGGAACAGGCCGTCGTCGCCGAGCTTACCTTGGGCGACCACGCCTTTGCCCTCCTTAAACAGATCGGGAAGGATCCCGTTGTAGACGACGGGAATTGTTTTGGCAGTATCGGTGACGATAAAGTTCACCGTGAGGCCATTCGCCTCGCGCTTGAGGCTGCCGTTTTCTACCATGCCGCCGATACGGAAGCTGCGACCGATGGGAGCTTCCTTGGCCGCCACCTGGCTGGGAGAAAAGAAGAATACGAGGTTGCTGTTAAAGGCATTGAGGATGAATACGGAAGCGAGTCCGAGGGCGGCGAGGCCGATTAGCATAAAACTTAAGCGTTTGTGTCTGGTTTTCATGTTGTTTGGGAAGTAACTCAAAAATCTACCTTGTCATTCTGAGGGCGTAGCCCGAGAATCCGCTCTTGAAAAGCCAAAACAGATCCTTCGCGTTGCTCAGGATGACATCGTGGAGCGAAATGGATGCACTATTGACCGTCAATACGCTCGATGGTTCGCTTGCGATTTTGCAGCAACACCAATTCGCCGATCATGACGATGGCGGTGACGATGTAGGAACCCCACACGTACAGACCATATCCGCCCATCTCGAAAAATTTGCCCCAGTCCATTGCCCTAGCCCTTAGTTTCGCTCAGCAACAATGCCTCTTGTTCCCGTTCTCGGACAATGCAGCGCACGCGCACCAACGAAACGGCGATGGCGTAGGCCCAAAACGCGATCGTCATGATGAGCATCGCCAGCAACATGGTCTTTGCCATCGACGGCGCTCTGGTGTGGCTGACGGAGGCGCCTTGATGCAAGGTGTTCCACCATTTCACGGAAAAATAAATGATCGGCACGTTGATGGAGCCGACGATGGCGAGCAGCGCGCCGGCACGGTCGGCTCGGCGCGTGTCTTCGATCGCAGCATTGAGCGACATGTAGCCGATGTATAGAAATAACAGAATTAATTCCGACGTGAGCCGCGCATCCCACACCCACCAAGTTCCCCAAGTCGGCTTACCCCAAAATGCGCCGGTCCACAATGCGACGAACGTGAACATCGCGCCCGTTGGCGCGAGCGCTTGCGCCATCATGAACGATAAGCGTGTGTTCATGATCAATCCCACGGCAGCCCAGCCGGCCATGGCGAGATAAATCACCATCGACATCCATGCGGCGGGGACGTGAATGAAGATGATGCGGTAAGCTTCGCCTTGGGTCGCGTCCGTTGGGGCGACGAAGAAACCGATGTAGAGCCCGATGGTCGTAAGAATAAGCGCCGGCCAGGCGAACCACGGGACCAGCTTCCCGGCGAGCGGATAAAAGGTTTGCGGAGCGGAGTATTTTAGCCAGTTCATGGTTACAGCTTTAGTCCAACGCGATTCGGAGCGCGACGGCGCTCGCCCACGGCGCAAAGACTAACGACAGAATCAATCCAGCCGCTAGTAACGAAAGCTGGCCGCGTGGGCTGGCGCCCTGAATCACGGCCTCGACCGCGCCGGCGCCGAAAATCAGCACTGGAATATACAACGGCAGTATCAGCAAGGCAAGCAGCACGCCGCCGCCGCGCAAGCCCAATGTCAGTCCTGCGCCGATGGCCCCCAGCGCGGCCAGAATAGGCGTGCCAAGCAGCATGGTCAAAGTCATTGTCCACAGCGCCTCCTCCGGCAGATCGAACTGCAGGCCCAGTACCGGCGCGAGAACCACCAGGGGCAGACCAGTGCTGATCCACAGCGCGATGATTTTCCCCAGGTTGCTGATGGTAAGCGGATAGGGCGCGATGGCGAGCTGTTCCAACGTCCCGTCGATGTAGTCCGCCGCGAACAAACGATTCAGCGACAGCATCGTCGCGAGCAGCGCCGCGACCCACAAAATGCCGGGTGCGATGGCGCGGAGCAGTGATTTATCAGGACCGATCCCCAGCGGAAATAGGCTGACGACAATAATAAAAAAGAACAGCGTACCCAGGACATCGGCCTTGCGCCGCATGGCCAGGCGCAAGTCGCGAACGATAACTGTAATTAGGTGCGACGAGGCGCCGCTCACGAGCTGAGCTTAAATGTGCGTGGCTTGTGACCGGGAATCGGCACGTCTTGATGTGTTGTGAACAATACGATGCCATAGCGACCCAAATGCTTTGCAATCAATCCGGCTACCCACGTCACGGCGTTGACATCCAGGGCGGTGAATGGCTCATCCAGTATCCAAAGCGGTCGCAAGCTAAGGCAAAGCCGCGCAAGCGCGACCCGGCGCCGTTGGCCCTGCGATAGATATTTCGCCGGGAGAGTTAAGCGATGTTTCAGTCCGGCGTCCGTGAGCGCTTGTTTCGCGATCGCGGATGTCGTTCCTTCGCCGGACAGTTGCAACGTCAGCATCAGATTTTCGAGCACGGTCAATTCATCTTTGATGGCGGCCGCGTGACCAAGATATAGCAGCTCGCGAAAATAGTCTTCCGCCAAGTCCTTGATTGTTTCGTTACGCCAACGAATCTCGCCCGCGGCTGCCTCGCTCAAGCCCGCGATGATGCGAAGCAAGCTGGTTTTGCCACTACCGTTTGGGCCCTCGACTTGCAGCAACTCGCCGCGTTGAAGCGCGAGTTCGACGCCGTTGAACAATTCACGTTCGCCGCGCCGGCATTGGATTTTATGCAGGGATAGCAAGAGATCGGTGTGGAGCGATTGGACGTCGCTGGATTATACCGGACGCTCATTGATTTACGTGACCGAGGGGTCGGCCGCTTTCAAGAAAAGCCTTGAAGGATAAACGCTAATCCCACCATGCAAAAAAAACCGGCTCGCGAGGAGCCGGTAATAGGGGAGGAGGTAGAAATGTACTGCGGAAAAATCAACGCTTGAAGCTAGGCGACAGCGGGTTGCGGCTGTCGACGTAGGCGGCAACCGATCGGTCGGACGTCGTCATCCACTTGACTTCACCGGTGCGGCTAAACGCGGCGCTCAGCGGGTTGCGGGAATCGACATAGCGCGCAGCGTCTGATGTTTTGGTCTCAACTTGGGAGGCCTTCGCTTGATAGAACGAAGGATGCAAGGGGTTATCGGCCGCTTGAGCGGACGCGGCGAGCATGACGGTTGCGGCAACGGCGGACAACGTAACGGCGGAAAGGGCTTTCTTCAACATGGTGTATCTCCTGTGAGTAAAAAAATAAATGATCAATAATTAAAATGAACCGTTAGATGCGTTTGAAACCAGGATGCAGAGGATTCGCTGTGTCACGATAAAGTCGATCGGTGCGCAATGTGGTGGTGACCCACTTGCCCTTCCCGGAGCGAGTGAACACCGGGGTGAGCGGGTTTGCCGAATCGACGTAACGTGTCGCATCAGCCGACGCGGGCGCGGTGATCGTCACTTTATGTCTCTGAAAACCAGGGGACAGCGGATTGTTATTCGCAGCGTTACCCAAAGTGCTTAGCGCGATCAAGCCTAAACCGGTGATGCTCGAAACAATAAATTTTGTGCTCATGGTCAATCTCCAAAAATGTAAATGCTCTAAAAAAGTTACACGTCTATTGGTTTAATTTCTCTTGCCTTATACGGGGCTAATTGCTATTTGGATGTCCGTTATGCGCATGTCATATCGACCTCGCTTTCCTTCGCTTAGTAGACTGGTCAATTACAATTAGTAGACCAGTCGGTTAGAGAAAAATTCAAAAAAATATACCGTTAAAAATTACAGTAGAACCCTTTCAAACAAAATATCGGCCATGTCTTTCATCGGCAATGCGGTCTTGCTAACTTTGGAGCGCAGCATACCGCCTTCCAAACCGATAATGATGAATTCAGCCAGCAAATCCACATTGGAATCGCGTTTCAATTCTTTCGCGGCCTTGGCTTCGCGCAGACTTTCGGCGATGATCCGTTTCCAACCATCCCAAATCTCATTCAGGCGGACCCGAAAGCGGTCATTTTGCCCGGCCATTTCCTGTGTCATGTTGCCCAGGAAGCATCCTCGCGTACAGCCCTCTTCTTCGATGGAAGTAGCGACATCTTTGAGGTAACGACGCAGTCGCGCCAGCGGCGTCAAAGTCTTGTCTTGTAAATAACTCTCGGCGTGCGCCTGGGCATTTTGCGCATACAGGTCTAAAACGGCGAGTCCGAACTCTTCCTTGCTGGGGAAGTAGTAATAAAACGATCCTTTAGGAATCTTGGCCGTTTTCAAAACCGCGTCTATGCCGCAGGAGTTGAACCCCTTTTCTCCTAAAATCTGGAGTCCGACTCTGATAATTTCGTCGCGTGTGGAATTGCGCGTATCCATGAATCCGATATTAGACCGGTCGTCTATAACCTGTCAAGTAGTTTTTAAAATATCTTAAAAACATTCAGCCTTGCGCCAAAAATCATCGTTAATTACGATATCTCACTGATTGTAAATGAATCCACTTGAATTTTTGGTCCATCCGGCGATTTGAAATAGTGAACTGATTCGCCTTTTTCTTCAATAGGAACAGAAACTAGCAGGTCCCAACCTCCTTGCGGCGCCGGGGCGGAATCCACCAGCATGCCGATCGCCTGACCTGGCAATCGATCGCCGTAGATAGCCTCGCCCGGCTGGGGTGTTTCAGCAATATCGAGATGAGCGCCGACCATCCGGCGCTTAGCCTTGCCCAGATAATGCAGACGTGCGACGATTTCCTGTCCGGTGTAACAGCCTTTCTGAAAACTCACGGCGCCAATCAAATCGCTGTTTACCATCTGGGGCACAAATTGTTCCTGGGTAGCCGGATAGATCTCCGGGATGCCCGCCTGTATTTGCAGCCAACGCCACACCGGCGCGCCCACCGGCTCTGCCTGTTGCGCCAATTTCCGCCAGATATTCAAAACTTCTTCCGCGACAAGAATCTGAAAGCGTCCGTTCGACAAAGCGATAATGGTAGCCATAGGCGTGCGTACTATGTCCATCGACTGCAAAGGTGCGTTGCCGAACAGCGAGGCGATTAGCGTTGCCGCGTCGGCGCCGCCAAGTCCGAAGCGGATACTCGATCGCGAAACATCCGCTACTTCCACTTTCGAGCGCATCACGTACATCTTGAGTCGTTTCTGAATCGACTCAACCAACGGCTGCGGCAGTTGCAGGAAATAACTTTCGTTTGATTTCCAAGCTAGAAAATGGGCCAGCAAGCGACCTTTGGGTGAGCAATGACCGGCGTAGGCGGCACGCTCATCGGTAATTTTCGCGACGTCTTGTGTCAGTTGGCCTTGAAGAAATGGCAACGCGTCCGGCCCGGAGACTTCAATCAAACCTAGGTGCGACAGATCTGCGAGGACTGTCGCGTTCACGGCCGCCATGAGTTCCGCCGCAGGATCGCCAAAATGTTGAGCTTCGCGGTCTGTTACAGTCGCGCCGAACGTTTCAAGTTGGAGTTGCCAAGTGTTGCCCATAGACCAAATATTAACAAATTAAGAGAGACGATTTCCTGCCTCATGATTTCGACACCGCTTTCCATCTCACTGAAGCCGTCACGGACGCTGATGATGATCTTGCTTTTCGCCCACGCGGCGAGCGGGATTCTGCTGACCATACTGCCGTTGCCGATTTGGCTCAAGTCCGCGGGTGTGGTGCTCGTTCTCGTCGCCGCCTGGCAATACGTGCGGCACTATGCTTTGTTGAATACCAAAAACGCGGTGCGTGAACTGCGGATGTTGCCCAATGCAAGGCTCGATATTTTTCGGACGGACTGGCAATCGGCGCAGTTGTTGGGCGAGCAATTCATTCATCCATATCTCACGATCATCCGCTGCCGTGTTGAAAGTCGAGGCTGGCCGATCACCATTGTCATCCTGCCCGACATGCTCGACGCGGAAAGCTTTCGCACCTTGCGCGTGCGCCTCAAGTGGCGCACATGATTTTTTGAGCAGCCTTGCCACGATGCAATAGCAGCGCGGCGCCTGGCTAATGCATTGCCAGAAGCCAAGCTGGATGCGGCTTCTGGCGCGATGCATCGGATAGCCTCGAGCAATTGACGTTGGTGCGAGTGATATAATTTCCACTTGCAATTCCCAATCCGATCCAGCCCAATGACCGAGATTCTTCACCTGCGCGGCGGCGCCGCGCTGTCGCTGTTTCGCCTCGAAAAGTTGCAGGCTGCGCTTCGGGAATGTGTTCCAGCCATCACGGCGATCACGGCGGAGTTCTGGCATTTTGTCGAGTTGAGCCGGGATATTGCCGATCGCGAGCGTCAGGTGCTGGAGCTCCTCCTAACCTATGGTAATCCTGCGCGCCCGGTCCCGACGGCTGGATTGCTGCTCTTGGTCACGCCTCGCATCGGCGCCCTGTCGCCGTGGTCATCGAAAGCGACGGACATTGCGCGTAACTGCGGATTGAACTGTGTCCGGCGCATCGAGCGGGGTATTGCTTACTCGGTCGTGGCCGAGACCCTGACCAAAGCGAAGCGGCAATCGTTGTTGCCGTTGCTGCATGATCGAATGACTGACCAAGTGTTCACGGCCCTGGCCGATGCCGATCGCTTATTTCATCACGTCGCGCCGCAACCGATCGCCACGATCCCGCTGCAAGCGAACGGCCGCAGCGCGCTGGTCGATGCCAATCAGCGCATGGGGCTCGCGCTATCGGACGACGAGATCGATTATCTGCATGCGCAGTATCAACCGCTGAAACGCGATCCCACCGACGTCGAGTTGATGATGTTCGCGCAAGCCAATTCTGAACATTGCCGCCACAAGATTTTTAATGCCGATTGGATCATCGACGGCGCACCGCAGGAGCACTCGCTGTTCGGCATGATCCGAACTACTCACGCCAAGAATCCACAAGGCACCGTTGTCGCCTATTCCGACAATTCCGCGGTAATGGAAGGCAACGTTATCGATCGTTTTTATCCCGGCCCGCACGGCGAGTATGGCTACCATTCCGAGCGTACGCACACGTTGATGAAAGTGGAAACCCACAATCACCCGACCGCCATTGCGCCCTATGCCGGCGCCGCCACGGGCAGCGGCGGCGAGATTCGCGACGAAGGCGCTACCGGCCGCGGCGCCAAGCCCAAAGCCGGTCTTACGGGTTTCTCTGTTTCCAATTTGAATATCCCGGGTGCGATCCAGCCGTGGGAAGCTAACCATCCATACGGCCATCCGCCGCGCATTGCCTCGGCGCTGCAGGTTATGCTCGACGGTCCTATCGGCGCTGCGGCATTCAACAATGAATTCGGCCGGCCGAACCTCGCCGGTTATTTCCGTACCTTCGAGCAACAGGTCGACGGGCAAATGCGCGGTTACCACAAGCCCATTATGATCGCCGGCGGCGTGGGAC
>JALYOK010000030.1 GCA_030856925.1 Pseudomonadota bacterium | reverse complement strand
GGTCAAGGTCGATCGTGCGCAGATCAAGGACAGTAAAGTCTGTGCGGCATCCGGTGATGCGTCCTATCGTTTCATCGATCGCGCCGTGAAGGCCGCGCTCGCCAAGGACATCGCCGTGATTGTCACGGCGCCGCTCAACAAGGAAGCATTGCATCTCGGCGGCCATCATTTCGAGGGCCACACGGAATTACTCGCCCATCTCACCGGCGTAAAATCGTCCTTCATGCTGTTGGCGTCGGAAAAACTATCGTCCATTCACGTTTCGACCCACGTGTCGCTTGCAGGCGCAGTGAAGCGCGCCACGCCGGAGCGCGTGGCCGCAACCATACGCGCAGGCAATGATCATTTGAAGCTGATGGGCATGAAATCGCCCCGCATCGCGGTGGCCGGACTGAATCCCCACTGCGGCGAGAACGGATTATTCGGTAACGAAGAAGCCGAACAAATCATTCCCGGCGTCAAGATGGCGCAAGCGGACGGCATCAATGTCAAAGGCCCGATATCGGGCGACACGGTGTTCTATCGTGCGATGAAAGGAGAGTTCGATTTGGTGGTGGCGCAATACCACGATCAAGGCCACATTCCGACCAAGCTCATCGCCTTCGATACTACGGTAAATGTGTCGCTGGGCCTGCCGATCTCGCGCACGTCGGTCGATCACGGCACCGCGTTCGATATCGCCTGGCAAGGCAAGGCTGACTATGTGAATTTGAACGCCGCCATCGCCTATGCGCGCCGGATGGCGGCGGGCGCGCAGGCTCACTGATTTCCGGCGCGATGAGATCGACCGTTGGCGTTCCTCATCCTACCCTCCGCCCGAGGAAATGTGGAAAAATGGGGACACGTTGCCGCTGCTTATCATGCCGGGTCGATCTCAATCTCTAAGCCCGATGGCGTCGACCCTCAAGATTGCAATCATCGCCGACGATCTGACCGGCGCGATGGACGCGGCGGCGCCCTTTGCTAAGCGCGGCGCTCATACTCGGGTGCTGTTCTCCGACAACCCCAGGTCCGCTGAATTGATCAACGCGCCGGAAGTTCTTGCGCGAACCACCGATAGCCGGCATCTAGACCCGGTGCGTGCGATTCAGCGAGTCTATCAAGCGTTATCCGATCTGGAAGATCGGTTGCCGTTCAAGAAAATAGACTCGACCCTACGCGGCAACATCGTGCCCGAGACCCTCGCGGTTCTCGAAGCGACTGGGCGCAGACATCTTTTAATCACGCCGGCTTTCCCGGGTCAGGGACGGGTGTTGCGCGGCGGCGAAGTATTTATCCACGGCGTGCCGCTTGCGGAAACCGCTATCGCGAAGGACGCGCTTTCGCCGCCGATGCGCATTCCGTTAGCCATGGCCTTTGGCGGCAAGTTGGGCGTGTTCGTTCATGAAATCGACCGTCCGTTAGATCTGCAATTGGCGCCTGGCGAAGCGGTTCACGTCTACATCGTCGACGCTGAAAACGACAATGATCTATTGCGACTCGCTCAGTTTGCCCTTGCCCACCGCGATGAAGTGGTGGTCGCCGGCTCGTCGGGCCTCGGTAATGCCCTTGCGGTGGCGATCTACGGCAGCGCCTTGAATCTCAAGGTACGCCGCGATGCGCAGCCCTTGCTTTACATCGTCGGCTCGCGCACGCCACAAAGCGCGGCGCAATTGGAACGCTTAGTCGATTTTGGCGCCAAACTGATCGTGATCGAGAGCCACGAAGGCAACGTCGATCTCGAACGCGCCATCGCCAACCTCGCCCGGCTCGATCCTAACAAGTCGGCCTACGTGCTGACGTTAAGACAGCGCGATAAAGTCATACCCGAGGCCTCGTTGGTGGCGAACGCGCTCGCGACGGTCGGGCATCGCCTTATCAGCGAATTAGACGTCGGCGCCATCATCGTCACCGGCGGCGACACGGCGCAAGCATTGATGGCGGAACTGGCTGTTGAGTCGGTCGATCTCGCCGGCGAATTGATGCCCGGCATCGCGGTTGGCATCGTGCCCTATCGCCAACGCAACTTCAAATTGGTCACCAAGGCGGGCGGCTTCGGCGATCCGGAATTATTCGTGACCCTGATGAAAGAATTGAGAGCGAAATGAAGTTTGACAATCTTAACGTCGAGGCGCGCGATCACGTATTATTCATGGGCCTCAATCGGCCGGCAAAATACAATGCGTTCGATCTAGATCTATATCGCTCTTTGTCGTTGGCATATGGCGAATTGGAACGCAATCGCGATTTGCGTTGCGGCGTGTTGTTCGCCCACGGTGACCACTTCACCGGCGGCATCGACTTACCGCAATGGGCCCCGCGCTTCGCTGAAGGAAAATTCATCGAACCGGCCGAGGGCGGCCTGGATCCGCTCGCACTTGACGAAAATAGAACCGTCAGCAAACCCATCGTCGTTGCCGTGCAAGGCTGGTGCCTCACCATCGGTCTCGAATTACTGCTTGCCACGGACATTCGAATTGCGGCGGACAACACTCGCTTCGCGCAAATCGAACCCAAACGCGGCATCTACGCCATCGGCGGCGCGACGGTTCGGCTGCAGCAAGAGATTGGCTGGGGCAATGCCATGCGTTATCTGTTGACAAGCGACGAATTCAGCGCCAATGAAGCACTGCGCCTTGGTCTGGTGCAAGAAGTTGTTCCGGTCGGCGCGCAACTCCCCCGCGCAACGGCTATCGCTATGACCATCGCACAGCAGGCTCCGCTCGCGGTGCAAGCGACGTTACGCTCGGCCCGGATAGCCCGCAGCCACGGCGCACCCGCCGCCATTGGGCAGTTGGCTCCGGACATGGTCCCGCTGATAAATAGCGAGGATGCGAAAGAAGGAATAGCTTCATTCATTGAACGTAGGACGGGTCGGTTTATCGGAAAGTAGTTCAACCATGGCCGCAACTGAACTCTGTTTCCTGTCCGCAACGGAATTAGTTCACCGCATCGGATCGCGCGATGTCTCCGCGCTCGAGGTGACGGAGTCCCATCTCGCGCAAATCGAACGTTGCAATCCCCTGGTCAACGCCATCGTTACTTTGGTCGAGGATCAGGCGCGTGATGCCGCCAAGGCCGCTGACGAACGACAAACCCGTGGCGAAACCTTGGGCGTGTTGCACGGCCTGCCGATGGTTCATAAGGACTTAGCGGAAACAAAGGGCATACGGACAACTTTCGGCTCGCCGATTTTCAAAGACTTCGTTCCGGGCCGCACAGCGCTTTTAGTCGAGCGTATGCAGCAAGCGGGCGGCATCACTCTTGGTAAAAGCAACACGCCGGAATTCGGCGCCGGTTCACAAACCTACAACGAAGTGTTTGGCGAAACGCTGAATCCCTACGGCTTGCCCAAGCGGCGCTTGACCTGCGGCGGATCGAGTGGCGGCGCGGCGGTGGCGTTGGCCTGTGGTATGGCGCCGATCGCCGACGGTACGGATTTCGGCGGCTCGTTGCGAAATCCCGCGAGCTTCTGCAATGTCGTCGGCTTTCGCCCTTCGCCGGGTCGCGTGCCGAATTGGCCGGCGCTGGCCGCCTGGTTCCCGTTCACCATTGCCGGGCCTATGGCGCGTAGCGTCGAGGATATTGCATTGATGATGACGGCCATCGCCGGACCTGATGCACGCTCGCCTATCAGCTTGCCGGAATCCGGCGCCGATTTTTTGCGGCCGCTGCAACGGGACTTTAAGAAAACCCGGATCGCCTGGTCGCCGGATTTGAATCACCTATTTCACATCGATCCGAGCGTTGTGCAAGTGATCGAAAAACAGTTGCCGGCATTTTCGGCGCTGGGTTGTAATGTTGCAGATGCAGCCCCGGATCTGAGCGGCGCCGATGATATCTTCCGCGTCTGGCGCGCGTGGTCGATGCATTTGAATTTTGGCGAGCTATACAAAACCCAGCGCGGACGCATGAAAGACACGGTTAGATGGAACATCGAGGAAGGCGCGAAACTCACCGGCGCCGACATTGCCCGCGCGGAACAGTTGCGTACCGAACTTTATCATCGGGTACGAGAATTTTTTGACCGGTATGACTATCTATTGCTGCCCGTCGTGCAGGTGCTCCCCTTCGATGTGAAGGAGCGTTGGGTGAAGTCGATTAACGGAATCGAGCTGCCGACTTATCTCGATTGGATGAAATCCTGCTATTTGATTTCGGCAACGACCTTACCCTGTTTGTCCATTCCCGCCGGGTTCACCGACGATGGTTTACCGATCGGGCTACAAATAGTGGGCAAACACAATGCGGACTTTAGCGTGTTGCAACTGGCCTATGGGTTTGAGCAGGCTACGGAATTTGGGCAGCGGCGGCCGACGATTTGCAATCGACACGTATAACGAATGATACGTGTCGTCCCCGTGAAAACGGGGATCCATTTTTCGGGTTCGATGGATTCCCGCTTTCGCGGGAATGACAGAGTGGATTATTTTATGTTCACTCTTTGTCTTCGAGCTTCGTATAAACAAATTCCTGTCGCCACCGACACGTTCAAACTCTCGACACTCCCAAACATCGGGATGCGCACCGTGCGATCGCAAAGCGCGCGTGTCAAACGCCGTAGGCCTTTTCCCTCCGCACCTAGAACCAAGCCTATCGGGCCCTTTAGATCCGCTTCATGTAATTCCTGATTACCCGACTCATCGGCGCCGATAAACCAAATATTGCGGTCTTTCAAATCGCGCAAACTGCGCGCGAGGTTCGTGACCATAACATAAGGCACTGCTTCCGCCGCGCCCGACGCGACTTTGCTGACGGTCGGCGTAATGCCGACGCTGTTGTCTTTTGGCGCAATGACGGCATGAACCCCCATGGCGTCGGCGACGCGCAAACAGGCGCCCAGGTTATGCGGGTCTTGGACGCCATCCAGCACGAGCAGGAACGCAGGTTCGGTGACTTGGTCGAGAATTTCATCGAGATCGCGCCCCAGTGGCGCGTCGAGGATTTTTGCGACGACGCCCTGGTGGCGCGCGTGCCCGCTTAAGCCATCAAGCCGCTCGCCGTCCACGTTCATGACGCGAACCTGGCGCTGCCCGGCGAATTCAAGCAACTCGCGGCCGCGCGGATCATCTCGCGCAGGATCGAAGTATAGCTCTTCGAATCGGGTCTTGTCCCGGCGCAGCGCGCTGCGTACCGCATGAAAACCGTAGATGACGCGCAGCTTGGCCATGGCTATTTTTTCTTAGCCCGTCGCGACGAAGGATGCGGCAAATCGTGCGGTTTCGTGGCGGCAAGCGGTTGGTCAGCCAATACGAAATCGATCTTGCTCGTTTCCAAATCCACACGCACCAGGCGCACGCGAATTCGATCGCTCAGGCGATAGCGTTTTCCGGTGCGTTCGCCCAACAATTGATGCTTGGCTTGATCGAAATGAAAATAATCGCTGCCTAATTCGCTGATGTGCACCAGGCCTTCAACATAGAGTTCCGTCAGCGCCACGAATAGACCGAAGCCCGTCACGGCGCTTACGGTGCCGACGAATTCCTCGTTGATTCGATCGCGCATGTAATAACATTTGAGCCAGGTCAGCACGTCGCGCGAGGCTTCGTCGGCGCGGCGTTCCGTTTGGGAACAATGGACGCCGAGTTCTTTCCAGTCGCCCGGCTGGTAGCGCTCGCGATTAAGGACCGCTTTGATCGAACGATGTATGACCAAATCAGGATAGCGCCGGATGGGCGAAGTGAAATGAGCATAAGCCTCGTATGCCAAACCAAAATGGCCGAGGTTATCCGGGCTGTAGACGGCTTGCATCAGCGAGCGCAGCATGACGGTCTGAATTAGCTCAAAATCTGGACGTACTTTGATACTGGCAAGGAGCTTGGCATAATCACTGGCCTTGGGCTCGTTACCGCCGCCCAAACCTAAACCGAATTCGCGCAGAAACTCCCGCAGATTTTCGAGCTTTTCGGGATTGGGTCCGGCATGAACGCGGTACAGCGCCGAGTGTTCGTTGACCGCGAGAAAATCCGCGGCACAAACGTTCGCGGACAGCATGCACTCTTCGATCAGGCGGTGCGCGTCGTTTCGAACGACCGGAATGATATTGCTGATCTTGCCGCCATCGTCGAAAATTAGCTGAGTTTCCGTGGTTTCAAAATCAATTGCGCCGCGTTTCTCGCGGGTCTTTAGCAACAACTTGAACAACGTATAAAGCTTTTGAATGGGATCGAGTAGCGCAGCATATTTGCTGGCCGCTTCACCTTTCGGATCTTCCAGCATCGCTGCGACTTCGGTGTACGTGAACCGCGCGTGGGAATGCATGACAGCGGGATAGAACCGATACGTTTTGATCTCACCATTAGGGCTGACGATCATGTCGCACGCCACGCACAAGCGATCGACCTCCGGGTTGAGGGAGCAAAGGCCGTTCGACAACGCTTCCGGCAGCATCGGAATGACGCGCCGCGGAAAATACACCGAGGTGCCGCGGCTGCGCGCTTCGCGGTCCAATGGATCGCCTTGTCCAACATAGTGACTGACATCGGCGATCGCGACGATGAGGCGAAAACCTTTACCTTGCTTTTCGCAGTAGACCGCATCATCGAAATCCCTGGCGGTCTCGCCATCGATAGTCACTAGCGGCAAATCGCGTAAATCCACGCGCTCGCCTG
>JALYOK010000543.1 GCA_030856925.1 Pseudomonadota bacterium | reverse complement strand
GAATAAAATGCGAATCGCGCATTGTGCCACAAAGCATTATTATGTTGGAGCCCGATCAGAAGGCGCCACCTTAGTGCGTTTTGCCGCAAGGCGCCCCAAAAAGAGGCGCTTCGAAATGCGGATGGAGTTAGTCGGTCTGATGTTCGATGGCGTTGAGCAAACGCTCGAGCACACCGGCGTATACAGGAAAACGCGAAAAAAGCGCAAACGCTAGCGCCTCGTTATAAGTATGGGAAGTCAGCTTCCGGTCATCGATCAAACCCATCGCCGAGCGGGCGTCGGGTTCGGCAATCAGGCGATTTTGCGCGGCAGCTCGAATCACCGCCTTAGGACCAGCGGCCTCTACGCCGAACCGTTCGAGCAATACCCTCTGCGCTGCTTTCCAACACGCTTCCGTCGTGTATTCGAAGCGTTCAATAGCGGCATCGCGCTCGATTACACTCGGCGCGGCAATGCCGGCGAGTTCCTTGAAGCTCGCCAGCGCGCGACCGGCTTGTTGCAGCCGCCACGTCAAGCGATCCACGGAATTCCCTCGCGCGCAACGGCCTCCCGCAACATCGGTGAGGCCTCATTAAGATCGACGACGTCCACGTTCAGGAGAATATTGCTTTCTTCAATCGCCGCCCGTAACTCAGAAAGGACGCCATGCGGTGAAGTCTCGGCAAGCTGTATCGCAAGATCAATGTCGGACCAATGCCTCGCGTCACCGCGGGCGCGGGAGCCGAATAGGATAAGTTTGGCGTCAGTGCCCTGAAGCACGCGCCCCACGATAGCACGGACAGTTTCCAGATCATTTGTCAGAGGGATTGCGACGCTCATGGCGTAACTTTAACCCAACGTCCGGCAAGTGGAAAATAGACGCAGCCTGAGACTCGCTTCAATCCCGGCAAACGTAAGTAAGGCGCAATCCCGTTGGCACATGGGCCGTCGAAAAGTGCTAAAGGATCGGTATTACGAGCCATCATTCGGCAAAATAGGATTGCGCACTACGCGTCATGCTGCTTTTTTAAACTTCGTTGCGGTCGGCCGATTCATTGTCTTCGCCGTGGTTTTCTTAGTCGCCTTAGTCACCCGCTTAGGCCTTTCCCCCTTGCCGGATTTCGCTTCTAACAGATTAATCGCCTGCTCAAAGGTAATTGTCTCCGGCGTCAATCCCGGCGGAATTGTGGCGTTGACCTTGCCGTGCTTGACGTAGGGTCCATAGCGGCCCGAGTAAACGCTGACGTTTTGTTGATCGTCAGGATGGGCGCCCAGGGTCTTTAGCGCGGTGGCGCCGGCGCGTCCCGCGGATTTAGGTTGGGCTAAGATCTCCATCGCGCGGGCCAGCTCGATAGTGAAAATGTCGTCGGCCTTGGGGATGGAGCGAAATTCCTTTTCGTGCTGAATGTAAGGGCCGAAGCGGCCGTTGTTGACGATGACCTTCTTGCCGGTCTCTGGATGGGCGCCTAGTTCGCGCGGCAACGACAAAAGCTTGTCGGAGATTTCCATCGTGACTTGCGACGCGAGCATGCCTTTGGGCAGCGAGGCGCGCCTCGGCTTTTTGCCATCGTCAGAAGCTTCGCCGAGTTGCACGTACGGACCGTAGGGGCCGTTCAACAGCAACACCTTGATGCCTGCGTCGTTGACACCGATTTCCACCGGGCCGGTGGGCGCCGCTTCGCCGTCGGGGCCGTCGAGATTGCGAGTGTAGTCGCACTCGGGGTAACCGCTGCAGCCGATGAATCGGCCACGCTTGCCCAGGCGTATCGATAGACCTTTGCCGCATTTCGGGCACGCTTCATCGAGCGCTTCATGAGTGACTTCGGCGCGGGAAACATTGCTCTTCTCTTCGAGGTTCCTATTGAACTCCAACCAAAATTCCTCCAACACCGGCACCCATTCCAGTTTGCCGGTGGAGATGTCGTCGAGTTTGTCTTCAAGTTTGGCGGTAAAGTCGTAATCCACGTAACGGGTAAAATGTTCCGTCAAAAACTTGTTGACAATCTTGCCCACGTCGGTTGGTGAGAAACGTTTCTTGTCTAAAATCACGTACTCGCGGGCAATGAGCGTTGAGATGATGCTCGAATAGGTCGACGGCCGGCCGATGCCGTGTTCTTCCAAGATCTTGACGATGGTCGCTTCAGTGTAGCGCGGCGGCGGCTGGGTGAAATGCTGTTCGCCATAGAGTTTGTCGATCGGCACGACTTCGTCCATGTCCAGCACCGGTAGCTTGCTTTCGCCTTCCGCTTCGCGGTCGTCCTCGTCCTCCAGATACACCGCGATGAAACCGGGGAAGACCATGGTCTGACCGGTAGCGCGAAACAAGTTCTGAGCGCCGCCCACCGCGAGATCCACGGCGACAGTGTCGAATTTCGCCGGACTCATTTGGCACGCCACGGTTCGCTTCCAGATCATCTCGTAGAGGCGAAATTGCTCGGGCGTCAGATAATTCTTCAAGCTTTGCGGCGTGCGCGCGATAGACGTGGGGCGTATCGCCTCGTGGGCCTCTTGCGCGTTCTTCGACGCGTTCTTGTAGAAAATCGCATTAGCCGGCAAATACTCGGCGTCGAAATTCTTCGCGACGTAGCCGCGTATGTCGTTCAGCGCCTCAGTCGACAACACAAAGGAATCGGTACGCATATAAGAAATCAAACCCACCGGGCCGCTGCCGGTGTTGACGCCTTCGTACAACTGCTGCGCGATTCTCATGGCGCGATCGGTCGACAAGCCGAGTTTGCGCACTGCTTCTTGTTGCAAGGTCGATGTGGTGAAGGGCGGCGCGGGCGAACGCGTCTTGCGTTTTCTCTCGAGGTTGACGACGGTCGCCTTGCCCCTTGCATGCCTCTGCAAAAATTCCGTGATGTCTTTATGCTGCGCGTCGTTAGTGACGCTGAACTGGGTGAGCTTCTCGCCTTTGAATTGGACTAGCTTCGCGGTGAAACTCTGAGTGCCCTTGTGGCTATCAAAGTGGATGCTCCAATATTCTTCGCTTTTGAAAGCGAGAATTTCTTCCTCGCGTTCGCAAATCAACCGCAGCGCCGGACTTTGCACGCGGCCTGCCGAAAGTCCACGCCGTATCTTCTTCCACAATAGCGGCGACAAATTGAAGCCGACCAAATAATCCAACGCACGGCGAGCTTGCTGCGCATTTACCAAGGCCATGGCGATTTTACGCGGATGGTCCACCGCTTCTTTCACCGCCGATTGCGTGATTTCGTAGAACGCAACGCGATGCAATTCCTTGTCCTTGAGCAATTTTTTGGATTTCAGAATCTCCGCAATATGCCAGGCGATCGCTTCGCCTTCCCGATCCGGGTCCGTCGCAAGATAGATGCGATCGGCTTTTTTCACCGCGTCGGCCAAGGCTTTGACGTGTTTCTCGTTACGCTCAACCAACTGATACTTCATGGCAAAGCCATTGTCAGGATCGACGGCGCCGGTTTTCGGCACCAAGTCGCGCACATGGCCATACGAGGCGAGAATGTCGAAGTTTTTTCCGAGATATTTTTTTAGGGTCTTGGCTTTGGAAGGGGATTCGACGATCAGTAAATTTTCTGACATATCCGACTCGGGTGATGATGAGGATTGCGTGCGATAAGGATGGGGATGATAAGTAGATTTCTCGCGTGGCGCAACAAGGTGGTGCCAACGCTCACCTAATCGACGCGATCCTAAAGGCGAAACGCCACCGTCCAAAACGGGCGGCCATCGAACTAAAATTCGTCGATGGTCATATCCTGGCTAAAGTTCAGCCGTGGCGCGCAGTGCATGGATATAGTTGATCGGTGCATGATCCGCGAAACTGCGCAGCAGCACCGTGGCCGGTTGGCGCCAGCCGTATCGGAGCGCGTAAGCAAGTTTGGCGCTACGTTGATCCGAGCGAATTTCGGCGTCAGATATCCCAGCGCGCAGCACGCCGTCTTGATCGAAGTATTTCAGGGTGCCGACATGTTCATACGACCAATTCGCATCCGGAATTCGGCACACGATGTCGCTGCAATCGACGTAACGCTCACAGGTCACGCCTGCCATCGATTCGCGGAACACCGCGTCGCCAATCCGCGGTGAGGCGAAAGTGTAGAGCGCATCGGGCCGGCGTAGGGCCGCGGACAGGGTCGCCAGCGCCGCGCCGAGGCTGTGGCCGCTGTAGAGAAAGCGTATGTTTTGGCGCACATCGATCGCGGCTTGTATGTCGCGCCATTTACCCGCCAGCATAGCGGCAAATCCTGTATGCACGCGGCCTATTCCGGCCCATGGCTTAAGGAACGCGTTAGCATTGGCCAACAGGTCTTTCAACTCATCAGCCTGAGTGCCGCGATAGACCAGCACGCCAAGCCGCTTAACGGTATCCACCGTCAGCAAAGCCTGTAAGCCGGCCGCGTCGAAAAACACGGTGTCGCTGAGACCTATCGCCGCTAGTTGGGTTGTGACCGCATGCCTTACGGCGGCGTCTCTATCAAACGCGCAATACACGAGGCGCGAGAGCTCCGCGCACAGCAGCGCCTCGCTACGCGTCGCACTCGCATCGAGGAAAATCGCATCCGCACAAGGCGTGTATAGCGAACGGCGCGAGGGATCGTAGGGAATGGAGCGGCTCATGGTGTCTTCCAAGGTTTGTTGAAAAACTACTGCGGTTCTCGTCTGAGTCGTCGCATGATGCTCGGAATCCTCATGTTCAGTGCAAGCGACGCGGAGCGAGCTCGTTTTCATCCCGCGCCACGAAGACATCACGCGCAAGCTGCTTACAACAAAACACTGCTATGCTCGGGCATTTCAATCCCTTGCACCACGATGGAAGCCTGGCTTACCAGTTTATTCGGATCGCAATCCGGGCTCGTCGCGCTGTTCCTAACCGGATTTTTGGTCGCGATGTTTATTCCCGGCGGCGCGGAAATTTTTCTGTTCAGCTCGATCAAACTGCACCCGCAATTATTCTGGCAGGCCATTGCCGTCGCCAGCCTCGGCAATGTATTGGCCGGCATGACAACTTATTGGATCGGCCGCCTGTTGCCGGAAGGTAAAATCCTACCGAACAGAGCGAAAGGTTGGCTCAGACGAATTCACGATCACGGCCAGCCTATCATGCTGATCGCGTGGGTGCCCTGGCTGGGCGAAGCGATTTGCATCGCTGCAGGGTGGCTGCGCCTGAACTTTCCGATTGCGGCATTGTTCTTGAGCATCGGAATTTTTGCACGCTTTTGGTTGACGGCGCTGGCGGCGCGTTAGATCATCTCTTAGGCTTGGCGCCACTAGGCATTGGCCCGAGGCCACCCAGTATGGGCGCGGCGCTTCAGCCATGCATTGCCATGAAGCAGGCTCCACGCGGCTCCTGGCAATGCATTCCGGCTCACGGAACTCCGTGGACATTCCGAAAACTTACCGACACTACTCAAACGATCTAAATAACTTACCCTTTATTCCCGAGCCACAAACAGGCTCTTCTTGATGATGGCATGCACCCCCCAATTGCCGTCGACCACTTGGTCACGCCGAAGTCCACACCGACGGACATCAACGAAATCGCTTCATCTTCTGTCAAGCCTTGGGTGGTCATGAGGAAATGCCGCATCTTACGGAAGGCGTCGCGCATGGCGAGATCGATGGAGGATTTTCCGAAGATCGCACTCTGCGCTTCCGCGCCGAGTTCCGCAAGATAATTGGCGAAGCTGAAGCCATGTAGCACCCACTCGTCTTGGGTTTCGAGCAGCGGATAATTGAGATTCTCCAACGCCGTGCCTTTGAGCCCGGCTTTCTTGTGCAGAATCAGTTGGAAAGTGCCGGTGAGAGAACACTCGATGGCGGTACCGCACAGTTCCGAATCACCCTGGGAGGCATGAGGATCGCCCGCCGACAGCAACGCGCCGGGAACGGCCACGGGATAATACATGGTCGCGCCTTTGCCGATGCGCCAGTTGTCGATGTTACCGCCGGTATACGACGGCGGAATCGAATTCACCTCGTCCGCTTCCGCCGGCGCGAGGCCAAGCGTGCCAAAATGGGGACGGATCGGCACACGCACGTTTTTCAGCACGCCGTGATTTTCCTTGACGGTGCTGTGATCAACGGGAAGCCGGGATAGTCGATAGTGGGATGCACCACGCCGAAGGGATCGGTCTGAGGCGTCCAACGATAGTTGTACACGGCCTTGGCCCAGTTTCGCTCGCCGCTGGCATCGACTTCGTAAATGGTGATGACTTCG